>NZ_QKSU01000007.1:0-211436 GCF_003234665.1 Curtobacterium sp. MCLR17_059
CCCGATGACCGCACCGGTCGACCCGTCCGAGAAGTTCGCCGCCTACGCGCACCCGGAGCGCCTCGTCTCCACCGAGTGGCTGCAGGAGCAACTCGACGCCGGGGCCGGCGCCGGACTAGGATCGGGCGTCGGTGCCTGTGGGCAACGGTACGCGGACGTACCGTGCTCCTGACGCAACGTGACACCCCACGACATGCTTCCCGGAAGGGTTCCCCGATTGCCCGCTCACCTCGTCGACCGTGATCCCCAGGTGACGCCGCAGCAGATGGCTGCGGCGCTCGTGCCCCCGCCGCAGTTCACGGACGCGTCGTTCGACTCGTACCGGCCGGACCCGGACTACGACTCGCAGGCCTCGGTCCGCGATGCCGTCGCCGCGTTCGTGGCCGCCGGTCCCACCGAGGCCCCGCGTCGCGGGCTGTTCGGGCGTCGGAAGCAGGCGGCGGAACCCGCGGCGAAGTCCGGCGTGTACCTGGACGGCGGGTTCGGTGTCGGCAAGACCCACCTGCTCGCAGCCGCCTACCACGCGGCCACCGGCCGGAAGACGTTCGGCACGTTCATCGAGTACACCGCGCTCGTGGGCGCCCTGGGGTTCCAGGGCACGGTCGACCTGCTCCGCGGCACCGCACTGGTGTGCATCGACGAGTTCGAGCTCGACGACCCGGGCGACACGATGGTGATGACCCGGCTCATCAAGGAACTGACCGAGACCGGCACCCGCTTCGCCGCGACGTCGAACACGCCCCCGGGAGCCCTGGGCGAGGGACGCTTCGCCGCGCAGGACTTCCTGCGCGAGATCCAGGCGATGTCGGACCGCTTCGACACCATGCGCATCGACGGCCTCGACTACCGCCGACGTGCCGTGGACGAGTCGGCGCAGGTGGTGTCCGACGTGCCCGCCGCGCTGCCGTCCGGCTCCGTGACGCTCGACGACTTCGGTGCGGTGGTCGCGCACCTGGGTTCCGTGCACCCGTCGAAGTACGTCGCGCTGGTCGAGGACCTCGACGCCGTCGGGCTCACCGACGTCCGGGCGTTCACCGACCAGACCGATGCGCTGCGCTGGGTCGCCCTGGTGGACCGGCTGTACGACGCGCAGGTGCGCATCGTCGCGTCGGGCACCCCGCTCGACCAGGTGTACCCCGACGTGATGCTCGAGGGCGGGTACCGCAAGAAGTACCTGCGCGCGGCGTCCCGCGTGGTGGCGCTCACCCGCGCCTGAGCGTCGCTCGCCGTCAGACCGATCTGTCCACGGCGGTCTCCTGCCCCTCGTGCAGGGGACATCGGGCCTTCGGAAACACGACGTTTACAAACGGCGCGGTGGCGTTACATCCGCGAAACAGTTCGTGCTCCCTCGTGAAACCTCGCCTCGCCAGACTCTGTGACACCCGAGGCGGTCCAAGAGCCGCTCGTGCAATCGAGAGGTGAGCAGATGCTTGATCAGGGCAACACGACGTTCGTGTTGGTGATGGCTGCGCTGGTGTTGTTCATGACACCCGGCCTGGCCTTCTTCTACGGCGGCTTGGTGAAGGCCAAGTCCGTCATCTCCATGATGATGATGTCGTTCGGTGCGATCGCGCTCGTGAGCGTGCTCTGGGTGGTCTACGGCTACGCGATCGCCTTCGCCAACCACGGCGACGGCACGGCGGTCTCCGGCGTGGTCGGGTTCTTCAGCATCGACTGGAACCAGATCGGTCTCGGCCAGGCCTTCGAGGAAGCGCAGTCCTCGAACATCCAGGCGGCGTACCCGTCGATGGCCTTCGTCGGGTTCCAGGCGACGTTCGCCATCATCACCGTCGCGCTCATCTCCGGCGCCATCGCCGACCGCGCCAAGTTCGGCGCGTGGATGGTCTTCGCCGGCGTCTGGGTCACGGTCGTCTACTTCCCGGTCGCCTCGTGGGTCTTCAACCTGACCTCGGGCTGGGCCGCCACGTGGGGCGTCATCGACTTCGCCGGTGGTACCGCGGTGCACATCAACGCCGGTGCAGCGGGTCTCGCCCTGGCGATCGTCCTCGGCAAGCGCGTCGGCTTCGCCAAGGGCGCGCACAAGCCGCACAACCCGCCCTTCGTCCTGCTCGGTGCCGCCATCCTGTGGTTCGGCTGGTTCGGCTTCAACGCCGGCTCCGAGGGTGCAGCTGACGGCATCGCCGCGATCGCCTGGGTGAACACCCTCGCCGCCCCGGCCGCCGCCATCCTCGGCTGGCTGCTCATCGAGAAGCTCAAGGACGGCAAGGCCACCTCCGTCGGTGCCGCATCGGGTGCCGTCACCGGCCTCGTCGCGATCACCCCGGCCTGTGCCGCGCTGACCCCGGGCTGGGGCATCCTGCTCGGCTTCCTCGCCGGCATCGTCTGCTGCTTCGCGATCGACTGGAAGTACCGCCTGGGCTTCGACGACTCGCTCGACGTGGTCGGCGTCCACCTGGTCGGCGGCATCTTCGGCACGCTGTTCCTCGGCTTCTTCGCCAACGACACCGGCCTGATCTACTCGGGCTCGTTCGAGCAGCTCGGCAAGCAGGCGGCCGCAGCGGGCGCCGTCGGCGCGTACTCGTTCGTCCTGGCCTTCGTCATCGGCTGGATCATCGAGAAGACGATGGGCTTCCGCGTCAAGACCGAGGACGAGGTCGCCGGCATCGACACCGCGGTCCACGGCGAAGAGGGCTACGTCCTCTACGAGCAGACCGACGACAGCCCGGTCAGCGTCCGCTAGTCACCAGGCACCACCCGAAACGACGACGGGCCCCGCGCACACAGCAGCGCGGGGCCCGTCGTCGTTGCGTTGGTCGCGTTCTCGACGTGACCACGGCCGGGAGGCGCAGTGCGGGTCGGACCCGCACCGCGCCTCCAGGCAGATGGTCGCGTCAGCGACCCGCTGGTTCTGTTGGTTCCGCCGGTTCCGTCACCAGGCGTAGTCCTCCGGCGAGGTCTCGTGCCCCGGGAAGATCTCGTCGAGACGGTCCAGCGCACGCTGGTCGAGGCGGATGTCGACGGCGCGGACCGCGGACTCCCACTGCTCCATCGTGCGCGGACCGGTGATCGGCGCGGTGACGCCGGGCTGGTGCAGCAGCCAGGCGAGGGCCAGCTCGCCGGGCGTGTGGCCGAGCTCCTTCGCGAACGACTCGTACGACTGCAGCTGATCGCGGTGCGCGTCGACGTACTCGGCGCTGCGGCCGGACAGCCGACGGGAGCCGTTCTCGGTCTTCTCGATGACGCCGCCGAGCAGGCCGCCCTGCAGCGGCGACCAGGGGATCACGCCGAGGCCGTACGCGCGGGCGGCGGGCAGGACCTCGCGCTCGACGTCGCGGACCACGAGGTTGTAGATCGACTGCTCGCTGACCAGGCCGAAGGTGTTCCGGCGCTTCGCTGCCTCCTGGGCCTGGGCGATGTGCCATCCGGCGAAGTTCGACGAGCCGACGTACAGGACCTTGCCCTGCTGCACGGCGACGTCGATCGCCTGCCAGATCTCGTCCCACGGCGTCGCACGATCGACGTGGTGGAACTGGTACAGGTCGATGTGGTCGGTCTGCAGCCGCTGCAGGCTCGCGTCGAGCGACTGCCGGATGTTCAGGGCGCTCAGCTTGCCGCCGTTCGGCCAGTCGGTCATCTCGCCGTAGACCTTCGTGGCGAGGACCGTCTTCTCACGGCGACCGCCACCCTTGGCGAACCACCGTCCGATGATCTCCTCGGTGGCACCCTTGCCCACCGAGCCGCCGTAGCCGTTGGCGGTGTCGAAGAAGTTGACGCCGAGCTCGTGGGCCCGGTCCATGATCGCGTGCGAGTCGTCCTCGCTGGTCTCCGGGCCGAAGTTCATCGTGCCGAGCACGGCGCGGGAGACGGACAGACCGGTGCGACCGAGGTGTGTGTAGTCCATGAGACGGGTCTACTCGTGACGCGCTGGTGGCGCCAGGCCCTGGGAGTACCGGTCGGTGCTTGGCGCTCGTTGTGCTGGTCGGAGTAGTCAGGGAGGACCACTCGAGAGGAGCAGCCATGCCAGCCAAGGACGAGATCCCCAGCACCCTGCAGCGGTCCCCGGAGCACGCGCAGGAGATCTTCGAGAAGACACTGGACTCGGCGAACGAGACGTACGGCCCGGGTGAGCGGGCGCACCGCACGGCCTTCGCCGCCGTGAAGCACGAGTACGAGAAGGTCGGCGACCACTGGGAGGAGAAGGAGTCCTCCGGTCCATCCGACTCCGGTGCCGCCGGTTCGCGTGGTGCTGGCTCGGGCTCATCCGGGAAGACCGAGGGCGGTGTCGACGCGAACGCCTCGAAGGCGCACCTGATGGACGTCGCGAAGCGGCTCGACGTCAGCGGCCGCTCGAAGATGACGAAGGACGAGCTGGTCGAGGCGATCGGCAAGGCGAACGACCGCGCGACCGCTGCCGCGCGGAAGTGACCGTCGCGCGTGCCGTGCATGCCCCGGTCGGCATGCGGCGGTGGGGTGAGGGGGTAACGTGCCGACGATGAACATCCCAGCACTCCGCGGCAGCCGGATCCTCGGGTTCGGACACCACCAGCCCGAACGCGTCCTGACCAACGACGAGCTCTCGACGATGGTCGACACGAACGACGAGTGGATCCGCACCCGCACCGGGATCCAGACGCGTCGGATCGCCGGTCCAGACGACACCGTCACGTCGATGGCCATCGAGGCTGGGCGCCGTGCCCTCGCCGACGCCGGGGTGTCGCCCTCGGCCGTCGGGCTCGTCATCGTCGCCTCCACCACCCACCAGGACCGCGCCCCGTACACGGCAGGCCGCGTCGCCGCTGCACTGGGCATGACGAACGGCCCGGCGCCGATCGACATCAACACCGCGTGCAGCGGGTTCGAGTACGCGCTCGGGCTCGCCGACCAGTCCATCCGCACCGGTTCGGCCGACGTCGCGCTCGTCATCGGGTCCGAGGTGCTGTCGGGGATCGCCGACTGGACCGACCGGTCGACCTGCGTGCTCGTCGGTGACGGGGCCGGGGCCGCCGTGCTCGGGGTCGCCGAGACGCCCGAGATCGGCCCGGTGTCGTGGGGGAGCGTGCCGCACCTGCTCGACGCCGTGCGTGTCGAAGGGTCGCCGGGGCGCTTCAACCAGGAGGGTCGCTCCATCTACCGGTGGGCCATCACCGAGGCCGAGGGGCACGCCCGCAAAGTCGTCGAGGCCGCCGGACTCACGATGGACGACATCGAGGTGTTCGCGTTCCACCAGGCGAACCTGCGGATCATCGAGCCGCTCGTCACCGCGCTCGGCGGGGAGTCCAAGTTCGTCATCCGGGACGTCGTCGAGTCCGGGAACACCTCGGCCGCCAGTGTGCCGCTCGGGCTCTCGAAGGCCTGGGAGCGCGGCGACCTCCCGGAGGGGGTGCCGGCCCTGCTGTTCGGGTTCGGTGGCGGGTTTGCCCACGCCGGGCAGGTCGTGACGACGCCGGTGCGGTCCTTCTAGGACACGGAATTCGACACAGACACAGGGACGGCCCGGGCAGCGTGCCCGGGCCGTTCTGCGTCAGCGCTTCGGACGCTGGTTCAGCGCTTCGCGCAAGGGTTCATCGCTTCGAGCGGGGGTCGTCCTGCCCCGGCTCGGTCCAGAGGTCCTGGTCCTTGCCCGCGCCGCGCTTCCACGGCAGGGCTCGCCGGGTCTTCTCGGCAGCCGGGGTGACCGTCAACACGATCGGGAACTCCGCCGGCGGCATGCCGAACCCCGTCCGCGACGCCTGGATCACCTTGCGCCCGAGGGCGTGGTTCCCCAGACCGCCGACCGCCGCTCCGATGCCGAACGGCAGCGCGCGGCCGAGGACGGAACCGCCCTGCCGGATGGCGAAGCGCTTGATGAACTGGTCGCGGACCTGTCCACCGATGCCGTTGACGACCTGCTTCGGCAGCGAGGACGTCACCATCTCGCCCCAGAACGCCGTCCGGGCCTGACCGCCGGCGGCCTGTCCGGCGAGCTGCTTGATGAGCTGCGTGCCCGGTGCGCCGAGGATCATCGCCATCACCAGCGTGCGGGCGCGCTCTGGGTCGTCCAGCGCGATGCCGTGCACCTCGGTCACCGACTGAGCGAACAGCGCGGTGGTCTCCAGGAACCCGACCGTCTCGGCGCCGCTCAGTCCGAGCGCAGCGGCCATCCCGACGCCGGGGATCACCGCGCTCGCACCGACCGCGGCACCGCCGGTCGTCACCGCTGCCAGGTACTGCCGCTCGAGGATCTGGATCACCTCGGCGGGGGTCGCGTCGGGCTTGCGGCGACGGATCGCGTTGACGTGCGCGACCACGACGGGACGCTGCACACTGATGACCCGATCGAGCCACTTGGCCCAGCCCGTGGGCTGGACCTGCTGCGTTCGGGGGTCGGACGTGGTGGGGGAGACCGGTGCGGTCGGCAGGGGCACGATCGACTGGTCCTTCGGGGCGCGGGCCATGCGATCACCGTACGCCGCACACGTGAGAGGCTCGCTGGATGGACACCGACCCCGCGCAGCGAGCCCTCGACGACGCCCGTCGTGCGGCCGAATTCCTGACCGTCCGGCAGGTGGCCGCTCTCTCGCCCGAGGTCCGGGTCCTCGATCCGGCGTCCGTCCTGATCGGGGTTGGCGTGTCGATCCTGCCCGGAGTGCAGCTGTACCCGTCCACGACACTCGAGACCCGTCACGGTGGGGCGATCACGCTGGCTGCCGGTGCCCGCCTGGGCCCCGGACCCGTGACCGTCGTCGCGTCTGCGGCGACGGTGCACATCGGGGAGGGCGCCGAACTCGGCCCGGGCCCCGTCACCGTCGTCGCGGACGGGGCCGACGTCGTGATCGGTGGTCGAGCTCGCCTGACGGCCGGGTGTCTCGTCGAGGGGCCGGCGCGGATCGGCGCGGGCGCGCAGGTGCTCGGTCAGGTGTCCGTGCGTGACGTCGAGCTCGAGGACGGCGGCGACCACCGCGAACCCGACCCGGACCACCGCGGCGGCGTGGTCAAGGGCACCGGGCCGGTCCGTGGGGTGCGCGTGGGGCTCGGCGAGGTCGTGGTCGGTGGGGCAGTGGACATCGGGGCATCCTCCGGTCGGCCGCGGATCGAGCGTCAGCGCACGTACCACCCGGATGCGCCACGGCGCCCGCAATGATCGTCCGGCACGCAGCCTCAGCACGGGACACCTGCACGCCGGAGGGCAGCCCGCACCCGGTCGGGCTGCATCAGGTCGGCCCACGAGAGCCGCACGACCGCCCGGACCTCGGGGAACGACCGGATGAAGTCCTCTCGCCGCTTCTCGCGCCAGTGCGCGTCCGCGGTGGAGCGCCCGTCGAGCAGCACCGGGTCCTCGTACTTCGCGCGGCCGTCGACCTCGACCACGACGCCTTGGTCGGGGAACCAGAAGTCCACGATCGCCGTGGCCGATCCGGCCCGGGCGAACACGTGCTGCTGCACCGGCTCCGGCACACCGAGCTCCCGGAAGCGCACGCGGCACACCGACTCCGCGGGTGAACCCGACAGCGCCGACCCCATCCCCACCGCGATCCCCGCCTTGTCGTGACCCGCGGGTGCCGTCGTGGCGAGTTCGTCGAGCAGGATCTCGGGCAGGAGACGCCGGTCGTGGAGTGCCTGGTCGATCATCGGCAACGCGAACTCGAGGGTGGACGACCCCGCGATGTCGACGAGGGTCCGTGCCAACGACGTGACGGGCGCTCCGTCGATGTCGGCGGGCGTGGTCGCGGGCAAGTCAGTCCACCGTGAGTCCGTCGTCGGCGCGTGGACGAGCGGTCCGGGGTGGAGCCGGAGGTGTGCGGACGTGTCGGAGCGTTCGCGGCGCGGATCGACGACGTCGAGTTTCGACGGCGGGGCATGGACGAAGGGCAGTCCGTGCACGGCGGCCGCTGCGGAGCGCGCGAACGCCCTCGGTGCGTGGATCATCGGCGCGGTCGCGCGCACCAGGAGCAACAGGTGGTCCTCGGGCCGGAGTCCGACGACCGACGACGGGGAGACCAGGACCCCCGGACGTACTGCGACCAACTCGCCCCGACGGACCCGGCGTTGCAGGGCCCGGCGTTCGGCGCTGGGCTTGCCGGTCGTGCGGATGAGGGGGATGGTGCGTGCGCGGTCGTCCATGGATCAACCATCGATTGCCGGGCCCGACCACGGGGCAGCGGTGGGCCGATCTGTGGATGACGAGCCGGGCCTCCAGGCTGTGGAGGGATGAGGCGGACGCAACTTGCGACGATGTCCATGTCGTACGACGGCGACTCTGTCGCTGTCACGCGTGCGGAACAGTTGCAGACGCGGGGGTGCGACAGCACCGATGTCGTACGACGTCGACAGTGTCGTTCCGCGTCGACCAGCCCGAAGCCCGAGCGCCCGCCCGCGCTACACCCGCGCGAGCTCCGCCCGCAGCGGCAGGTCCTGCTCCTCGAGGATGACCTGCGCGCCCACGGCCGTCCGGGCGTTCACGACGATCGGCGCGAGCAGGTTGACCGTGGTGCCGGACGCGCCGGGGTTCGCGACGACGAGCAGCATCGCGTCGGCGGGGTCGGTCAGCCCGAGCCCGGCGGCCTGCTCGTCGGTGAGCTCCGGCGCGTACGACGGCAGGTGCACCGCGGCGTCGAGCAGGAACAGCCGTGCGTCGTCGCCGACGAGCGTGAAGAGCCCCTCGGCACCGTCGACCGGCGACAGCTCGAAGGCCGCGGCGGGGGCGAGCCCGAACGGCGGGACGGCGAAGGTCAGGGAGATGCTCATCGGAGGTAGTCCATCAGGGTCGGCTGCAGGACCTTCGCGGTGACGGCGAGGGCTGCCTGGTAGTTGGTCTGCTGCACCTGCAGGTCGAGGACGGCCTTGGCGAGGTCGACGTCCTCGATGTCGGCGCGACGGCTCTCGAGCGAGACGGTCGCGGACTTCAGCGAGTCCTGCGCCGTGAGCGCGACGGCGTGCCGGATCCCGACGTCGGCCTGGGCGCCGCGGACGGTCCCGAGTGCGCCGTCCACGTCGTTGATCCGAGCGTTCACGTTCACCCCGTTCTGCAGGTCGTTGACGATGGAGTCGATCACCGCGAACACCGAGTCGTCGCCGGAGCCGAAGACCGCGGTGCCGGCGGTGTCGACGCGCACGGTCGTGCCGTCACCGATCCGCCGGGACACGTCGGTGCCGGCGGCCGCCCAGCCCGTGGCGGGGTCGTAGGCAGCAGCGGCGGTCGACGATCCCGCGAACACCGAACGGGTGCCGTAGGTCGTGTTGGCCCGCGCCTCGAGGTCCGCCTTGAGCGACCGGAACTGCGTGACGAAGGCGTCGCGGTTCGTGTCGCTCATGGTGCCGGAGTTCGCGGCCTGCACGGTGAGGTCGCGGACGCTGTTGAGCACCGAGTAGACGCTCGACAGCGCACTGTCGGTGGTCGCGAGCCAGGCCGCGGCGTCGTTCGCGTTCCGCGAGTACTGCGCTGCAGCGGCCTGCTCCTTGCGCACCTGCATCGACGAAGCGGTGCCGACCGGGTCGTCCGAGGGCTTCTGGATCGCACGCAGCGTCGTGGCCTGGTCGGTGAGCTCGGCGACCCGCGCGGCCCCGGCCTGCAGCCGGGCCGACGCGGCCGCCATCGACATCTGGGTGGTCACACGGGTGATCACGATCAGCCCCTCCCGACGAGTCCGACGCGGTTGATGATGGTGTCGAGCATCTCGTCGACCGCGGTCAGGACGCGCGCCGCGCCCTGGTACGCGTGCTGGTAGCTCAGCAGGTTGACGTTCTCCTCGTCGAGGTCGACGCCGGCGCCCGACTGCTGCTGGGTGCGTGCGTTGGTGAGCGCGAGTCCGGTCATCGTGGATTCCGACGTCGCCGACCTGGAGGCGGTGCCCACCCCCGCCACGAACGTCGCCCAGACCTGGTCGGCACCGTCCGACGACGCCCCGAGTCGCGCGAGCGCGTCGGCGAACGAGTCGTCGAGTTCCCCCGCCGCGTTCCGCGTCGCCAGCCCACTGGCGTCCGTGGGGACGACGCCGAGTGCCTGGGCGGCGGGGACGCCGGCCGCCAGGGAGAAGAAGGATGCGCCGGTGGTGCCGGCCGGGGTGGTCCCGGCGGAGTGCAGGGCGTTCACGGTGGTGGCGAGTCGCGTGGCCACGGCGTCGTAGGACGCGGAGGCCTCGGCGAGTGCGCCGCCGGTACCGGTGCCGGACGCCGGCGCGAGGACCGCGAGGGCGCCGCCGATGGAGCCGCCGCTCAGCCCGACCGCCCCGGCCGTTCCGGTGGTCCAGGTCAGGGTGACGGCGGTGCCGTCGGCGAGACGCTCGCCGCCGCCGAGGGCGACCGAGCGGGCGTCGGTGCCCTGCACGAGCGGGTTGCCGCCGAGGAGCACGTCGACCGTGCCGTCGGCGTTCGTCCGGGTGGTGCCGCCGGCGAGCGTGGCGATCTGCTGCGTGAGCTGGTCGCGCTGGTCGAGCAGCTCGTTGGCGGTGCCGCCCGAGGCGAGCGCGGTGCGGATCCGGCCGTTCAGGTCGGCGACCTGCTCCGCGGCGCCGTTCAGCTGGGCGACCTGCCCGGTCAGGGTGCCGCGCACCGAGGACCACTGCGCGTCGACGGCCTTCGAGCCGGCGGCCAGGGCGGAGACGACGGTACCGGCGGCCCCGAGCACGGCGCTGGCGGCACCCGGGTCGTCGGGGTGGCTGGCGAGCTCGCTCCAGGACGACCAGAACGCGTCGAGCTTGGCGCTCAGGCCGTCCTTGCCGGGCTCGTGCAATCCGGTCTCGAGGGCGGAGAGCGCCGTGGCGCGGGCGTCGGCGTAGGCGGACGAACCGGCGGCGACGCGGACGCCGGCGTCGAGCGTCAGGGACGCCAGACGGGCGATGCCGTCGACCGAGACGCCCTGGCCGGCGAGGGCCGCGGTGCCCCGCATGAACCCGGTCTGGGTCGCGGGGATCGAGTTCTGCGTGACGCGCTGCCGCGTGTACCCGGCGGTGCCGGCGTTCGCGATGTTCTGGCCGGTGACGTCGATGCCGGCACGGGCGGCGGCGAGGCCGGAGTAGGCGGTCGCGAGGGATCCGAAGGTGCTGACCACGGTGCTACAGCGTCCCCTCGAACAGGCGGGCGCCGTCCTGGCCCGCGCCGGACGTGCCACTGGCGTCGTAGGTGGCGGCACCGGTGACGGTCCCCGCCAGGGTCTCCTCGGTGGCCTGGGCGGCGGCACGGAGGAACCGGTCGTTCTCGTCGCGCAGGGCGCCGATCTGGGTGGTCAGTTCGACCATCGCGGTGAGGTGCGACGACAGGATCTCGCCCCACGGCCCGTTCGGTGCCGCGGCGACGACGTCCCGCAGGGGAGCGTCGGCGGGGACGCCCCACTCCTCGGCGACCTCGGCGCTCTGTGCGGCGCGTTCGAGACCGGTGCTGCGGAGCCGGTTGAGGACCTGCTCGACCTCGCGGCTGGCGTGCGACACCCAGCGGGAGCGGCCCGCGGTGAGCAAGAGCTGCTCCTCCTCGAGCTTGAAGGTGAGCAGTTCGAGCAGCTCGCGTTCGCGCCAGAGCACGGCGGACAGGTCGTTCACGCTCATCAGCTCCTCCCAGGTGGTGGTTCGTCGGGGTGGCCCCCGGTCCGTCATCCTGCGGACACCGGGACCTATCGACTCGGTGACCGCGACCGTAAGCCCCGACGGTCGAGTGCCGTCACCCGTACTCGTCGACGCTGTGACCCGATGACCCCCGTCGGGGGACAAGAACGAGCGTTCCCGACCCCGAGTCCCCCCAAATGCCGACCGAAAAGGGGGCCTGACACCCCCGCACTGGGGACGGTTGTGGACCTGTTCAGCGCATTGTCAGCCGATACATTCAGAACGCACCCCGGGGGACACCCGGAACCGCTCGGGAACGATGCGGGGTGCACCGCTCGGAGGGACCCGGGCGGGTCTTCGGCGTACGCACCGGCCATCCGAGGCCGGCGTCCGTCGCGCCCACGGACGGGTGAGCCGACACACGTCAGGTCGACCAGGGGAACAGCATGGACCGCACCGAACGCAACGCGATGATCGTGGAGCACCTTCCGCTCGTGGGCTACATCGTGGCCGACGTCCGCTCCCGGGCGACGCACCTGGACCGCGACGACCTCGCCGCCGTCGGGTCCCTCGCACTCGTCGCAGCCGCCGAGGCGTTCGACCCCACCCTCGGCGTGCCGTTCGGCGCCTACGCCCGCACCCGGATCGCCGGCGCACTGGCGGACGACATGCGCTCGGCCGACTGGGCGTCCCGCGGCACCCGGAAACGGATCCGCGAGACCCTCGCCACGCAGGAGGCCCTGTCCGCGCGCCTCGGCCGGAGCGTCGGTGCGCAGGAGATCGCCGATGCGATGGGCGTCGACAAGCAGACCGCCGTCGACGCGATGAGCGACGCCGCCCGCACCGTCGCGCCGCTCGACGAGACCGTGCACGACCTCGTCGCCGCGGACCTGCCGCTCCCCGGGGACGACCTGCTCGAGACCGAGAAGCGCCGGTACCTCCGTGCCGCGGTCGAGGCCCTGCCGGAGCGGATGCGCTTCATCGTCGAGGCCGTCTACTTCGGTGACCGCTCGGTCACCGACGTCGCCGCCGAGCTCGGCATCACGCACTCGGCCGTCTCGCAGCAGCGCTCCGAGGCGATGCGCCTGCTCCACGACGGTCTCGCCGCCCACTACGGCGACGGCACGACCGTCGAGCCCGCGAGCCGCACCACCGCTGCCCGCCGCAGCGCCTACCTCGCCCGTGTCGCCACGAACGCCGCCGCCGGCGTCGCACGTGCCGTGCACGACGCCGCAGCAGGACCGGCCGTCGCGGCGAGTTGAAACGTCGGCGGAAACTTCTCCGCCGATCCCCTAACGACTCCCGGCAACCGGTCGAGAGTCATCCATGTCAGCCCACGGACGGGCCGACGCACGACCCACATTCACGGAGGAAACCACCATGGGTATGTCCATCAACACCAACCTCTCGGCACTCAACACGTACCGGAACCTGAACTCGACGCAGAACGACCTGTCGAAGTCCCTCGAGAAGCTCTCGAGCGGCCTCCGCATCAACCGTGCTGCCGACGACGCGTCCGGTCTGACGATCTCCGAGGGGCTGAAGTCCCAGGTCGGTGGCCTCACGGTCGCCGCCCGCAACGCGCAGGACGGCATCTCCGTCGTGCAGACCGCTGAAGGTGGCCTCACCGAGACCCACTCGATCCTCCAGCGCATGCGCGACCTGGCCGTCCAGGCCGGCAACGACTCGAACAACGCGGACTCCCGCACGGCGATCACCACCGAGGTCGGCGAGCTCACCAAGGAGCTCACCCGTATCTCGGCGTCGACCAACTTCAACGGCATCAACCTGCTCGACGGCTCCGCCGGCGCCGCAGGCGTCCTGAAGTTCCAGGTCGGCGCGAACGGCGACGCGGCGAGCCAGATCGACGTGGACCTGTCGAAGTCGAACGTGGAGTCCGTGTCGACCGCGGTCGGCGCGCTCACCTTCGACTCGGCGACGAACGCTCAGGCCGCCATCACCGCGATCGACGAGCAGATCAAGTACGTCTCCGCCGCCCGTTCGAGCATCGGTGCAGTCCAGAACCGCTTCGACCACGCCATCAACGTGACGAACGTGGCCAAGGAGAACCTCACCGCTGCCTCCTCGCGCATCACCGACGTCGACATGGCGGAGGAGATGGTCAAGTACACGCGCGACAACATCCTCAGCCAGGCCGGCACCTCGATGCTCGCGCAGGCGAACCAGAGCACCCAGGGCGTGCTCTCGCTCCTGCGCTAGCCATCACGACGTCCGTCCTCCGGGCCCGATCGGGTGCCCCGGAGGACGGACGCCGCCGTCCTGACCACCTCCACGACGCCAGGGAGTGTCGACGATGTCCTCGTCCGTGTCATCGAGCACCAGCCTCGCGATCGACGGTCTGGTCAGCGGTCTCAAGACGACCGACCTCATCAACTCGCTGATGAGCGTCGAGGGGGTCCCGCAGACCCTGCTCAAGAACAAGCTCACCACCACCAACTCGTTCATCTCGTCACTGCAGACGCTCAACGGGTTGATCCAGGGGCTCGCCACGAAGGCCACGGACGCCGCGAAGGCCTCGTCGCTCGACCTCTTCGCCGCGACGAGCACCGCGCCGAGCGTCACCGCAGTCACCGGTACCGGAGCGACCGCGGGCTCCATCAGCTTCACCGTCGGATCGACCGCCGCGGCCCAGGTCGGGGTGACGGCCGCGATGTCGACGTGGTCGACCGGTGCGCAGCCGATCACGATCGTCGGCACGGACGGGAAGTCCACCACCGTGACGCCGGCGTCCGGCTCGCTCGACGACGCCGTGTCCGCCCTGAACAAGTCCGGTGCGGGCGTCACCGCGACGAAGGTCTCCGCCGGCACCGACGCCGACGGCACCAAGCTCTACCGCCTGCAGCTCACGTCCGCCAAGACCGGGGCGGCCGGCGGGTTCCAGGTGTACCGGGGCGGCGCCGACGAGGTGGCAGCGGGCACCGCGACGAACGTCCTCACCGAGACCGGTGCCGCCGTCGTCACCGCGGCGACGGACGCCAGCGTCACCCTCTGGGCCGGCACCGCCGCCGCGCAGACGGTCACGAGCGCCACGAACACCTTCACCGGTCTCGTCCCCGGGGTCGACGTCACCGTCTCGAAGGCCACCACCGAGCCCGTCACCGTGACGGTCGCGCAAGACACCACCAAGGCCCAGTCCGTGGCCTCCGGGCTCGTCGACGCCATGAACGCGATCGCGGCCTACTACAAGACGAACACCGCGGTGTCGAGCTCGACCAGCGCGACGTCCGGCACCACGACGACGAAGGCCGGTGTCCTGCTCGGCGACGGTGCGTCCCGCGACGCCGTGCAGCGGCTCACGAGCACGATGTCCGCCCCGGTCGACGGCAAGTCCCCGTCGACGATCGGCATCGTGATCACGAAGGACGGCACGTTCACCTTCGACCCCGAGGTCTTCCAGAAGGCCCTCGCGACCGACCCGAAGGCCACCCAGGCGATGCTCTCCGGGGTCGCCGCGAACGTCGGCGCCGCGGCCACCGCCGCGTCCGACAAGTACGACGGCTCGGTCACCACGTCCATCACCGGGCAGCAGGCCGTCGCCAAGGACCTCACCACCCAGATCGACAGCTGGACCGACCGGCTGGCGATGCGCCGGGCCTCGCTGCAGACCCTCTACTCATCCCTCGAGACCAGCCTCAGCAAGCTCCAGTCGCAGTCGAGCTGGCTCGCCAGCCAGCTCGCATCGACGTCGAGCTGACGGGAACGACCATGACCTTCGACTTCCAGGCAGCGGCCTTCCGCCAGGCCGCCCAGCCGCGCACCGTCACCGACCAGCGTCGTGCCCAGTACACGAACGAGGCCGTGCTGTCGGCGACGCCGGCCCAGCTCGTGACGATGCTCTACGACCGGCTGCTGCTCGACCTGCACCGTGCCGAGGCCGCGCAGGTCGCCGCCGACTGGGAGGCGGCCCGCGAGCAGCTCCTGCACGCCCAGGCGATCGTCGGCGAGCTCTCGAGCACCCTCCGGATCGATGTCTGGGACGGCGGCGAGGGCCTGCTCGCCGTCTACAACTACGCATCCACCTCGCTCATCACGGCGAACGTGCACCGCGACGTGCAGGCCACCCGCGACTGCATCCGGATCCTCGAGCCGCTGCGGCAGTCGTGGCACGAGGCGGCCGCGTCGCTGCCCGCGACGCCCGCCACGCAGCAGCCGACCGGGGGAGCCCTCGGTGTCGCCTGAGCAGTCGGACGCGCGAGCCGCATGGGAGGCCCTGCTCACGTCCCTGGAGCACGACGCCGCCGGGCAGGCGGCCGACTCCTCGGCCGTGGCCGGGTGGTCGGAGCCGGCCGGGCTGGGACCGCTGCCGCGTGCCCTGGTGGGACGGGCCTCCCGGCTGCTCGCCGCGCAGCGGGACCGCATGACGGTGCTCGAGGCGGACCGCCGCTCGACGCTGGAGCACCTCGGTGCCCTGCGCGCCGTCGACGCCACGCGCGAGCCCCGTGGCTCCGTGTACCTCGACGCTTCCGCCTGACCTGCGCCCCCGAGCGACGATGTCGTCGTCGTACGACGGCGACCCTGCCGCTCTCTCGCGCGTGCAACTGTCCGCGTCCGCAACCTGCAGCGTCTGCACGAAGCGACGATGTCGTCGTCGTACGACGGCGACCCTGTCGTTCGTGCGCGGGTGCAACTGCCGGCGCGCGTCACGGGCGACGTCGTCGTTGTCGTACGACATCGGCTTCGTCGCTTCCGCGCGCGGGCAACTGGTGGCGCGTGCACGGGGCGACGATGTCGTCGTCGTACGACGTCGACGGTGTCGCTCCCGCGCGCGTGCAACCGGCCGCGCGCGCAACGAGCGACACCGGCCCGCACCCGCACTCGCACCCCACCGCCCCCCGTTCGGGGCGACGCCTAACGCGGCGGACGACGGGCTCCGATAGCGCCACTCGAGCACGGATCGCTCACCAGTTCGGCCAGGGATCGGCCACCACCGCACGGCGACGTCGCACCGACGACGCCTGACGAGGGGACCCCCGTGTTCGATTCCGTGACGAGCGTCGCGCTGCAGAGCGCACTCGACGGCCTGTCGATGCGCCAGAAGGTGATCGCGAACAACATCGCGAACATCAACACGACGAACTACCACGCCGAGAAGGTGCAGTTCGAGGACGCCCTGGCGAAGTCGATCGTGGACGGCGACGGCGCCACCACACCGACGATGGCGCGCAGCCTCGAGCCGACGAACACGAACGGCAACAACGTCAACCTCGACGAGGAGACGCTGTCGAACATCGACACCGTGCTGCGGTACCAGTTCGCCACGCAGGCGATGAACTCCGAGCTCACCAGCGTCCGTGCGGCGATGCGGACGAACTCGTGACGACCTTCGACGCGATCGGCATCGCGAGCACCGGCCTGACCGTGCACCGGAAGTGGCTCGACGCCGTCTCGGACAACATCGCCAACGCGAACACCGTGAAGTCGATGGACGACACCGCGTTCCAGGCGCGCTACGTCGAGGTGCAGGAGGGTGCCGGCGTCTCCGGCGCCTACGTCAAGGGCGCTGCGTTCGGCAGCGCCGCCGGCCGTGTGACCTACGACCCGGACAACCCGCTCGCGAACGAGGAGGGCTACGTCCGCATGCCCGACATCGACCTCGGCACGCAGATGGCGGACCTCATCATGGCCCAGCGCGGCTACCAGGCGAACGCCGCCGTGGTCGACCGTGCCAAGACCGCCTACGAGGCGGCACTGCAGATCGGGAAGAACTGATGCCCATCGACGCCGTGAACGGTGTGACCACCAACGCGATGACGAACGCCCTGACGAGTGTGTCGGGGACGTCCAGCGACAGCACGAACGCCACCGCTGCCGCCGGGGCGACGACCGACGGCAGCGGCTTCGCCGCGAGCCTCGGCAACGCCGTCGACGGGCTGCAGTCGCTGCAGAGCGACTCGAAGACCCTGGCGCTCAAGGCCGTGACCGGCAACCTCGACGACATCCACGACGCCACGATCGCCGCCACCCGCGCGCAGGTCACGCTCGAGCTCGTCTCCGCCGTCCGCAACAAGGGCGTCGACGCCTTCAACGAGATCATGAGGATGCAGGCCTGATGCCCGTCGCCGTCAAGAACGTCTTCGCGCGCCTCAGCGCCTACGTGAAGGGCTTCTCCGCCGCCCAGCGCACCATCGCGATCCTGGCGATCGCGGCGCTCGTGCTCGGTGGGATCGCCCTCGCGTCCTGGCTCGGCAAGGCGTCCTACGCGCCGCTCTTCACCGGGCTCGCCGCGGCCGACGCGAGCTCCATCACGGACCAGCTGCAGACCGACGGTGTGCCGTTCCAGCTCACCGACGGCGGCGCGACGATCCTCGTGCCGCAGGCGCAGGTGTACTCGGAGCGGCTCAAGGCGGCGTCGAACGGCCTGCCGTCGTCGAACGAGGGCGGCTACTCGCTGCTCGACAAGATGGGCGTGACGAGCTCGGAGTTCCAGCAGGACGTCACCTACAAGCGCGCGATGGAGGGCGAGCTCGCCAAGACCATCGGCGCGATGGACGGCGTGCAGACCGCCACCGTGCAGCTCGCGATCCCGGAGAAGTCGGTGTTCGTCTCCGAGGAGAAGGACCCGACCGCGTCGGTGTTCATCGCGACCGACAACGGCACGCAGCTCAGCACCGACCAGGTGCAGGCCATCGTGCACCTGACGAGCGCCTCGGTCGAGGGCATGCAGCCCACCGACGTCTCGGTCGTCGACGCGAAGGGCCAGACCCTGTCCGCCGTCGGCACCGGTGCGACCGGGAGCGGCGCGGACCAGACCGCCGACTACGACGCGGCGACGAGCAAGAAGATCCAGGACCTGCTCGACACCACGCTCGGCGTCGGCAACGCGACCGTCGTGGTCTCCGGGACGATGAACCAGGAGTCCGGCACCCGGACGTCCGAGAGCTACACGAGCCCGACCTCGGGTCCGGTCGCACTGAACGAGTCGAGCACCACCGAGGAGTACGGCGCCGGCTCCGGCGCGGGGAGCGGCGCGACGGGGGTCCTCGGTCCGGACAACATCGCCGTCCCGAACGGCACCGCGACGAGCGGCACCGGCGACGACGGGTACAAGAACGAGTCGGCGACGAAGAACAACGCCGTCGACCACACCACCGAGACCACGCAGATCCCCTCGGGCGGGCTCGACCGGCAGACCATCTCGGTCGCGCTGAACTCGAAGGCCGACGCCGTGCAGAACGCGAACCTGCAGAGCATCAACGACCTGGTGTCCGCCGCCGCCGGTGTCGACCAGGACCGTGGCGACCAGGTCAAGGTCGCGATGATGGACTTCGACACGAGCGCTTCCGACCAGGCCGCCAAGGCGCTGGAGGCCCAGCAGAAGGCCGACCAGCAGGAAGCACTGTGGTCGTCGATCCGCACCGCCGGCATCGTGATCGGCATCGTCCTCGCCGTCATCGCGATCATGTTCTTCGTCGCCCGCCGCAACCGGAAGCAGGAGCGCGAGGCCGTCGACCTCGGCGAGCTCGACGCCTTCGCCGGTGAGACGTTCCAGCTGCCCCTCGCGATGGACGGCGTCGACGACCGGGCGACGCTCGGTGCCGGTGACGCCCCGACCGCCGTGCTGTCGGCGATGCCCGCCGGCGACGCCCCCACCGAGGTGCTGACGACCGAGGAGATCACCGCCGAGCGCCGCCGTCAGGACATCTCCGCCCTGGCCGAGCGCGACCCGAAGCGCACCGCCGAGCTCCTGCGCGGGCTCCTCGACGACCGGGCACCGGTGTGAGCGCGCTGATGCCGAGCCCCGGCGGCGGTTCCGGTCCGAGCGACCGTGCGCTGACCGGTGCGCAGAAGGTCGCGCTCATCCTCATGCAGATGGAGACCGACCGCGCCGCCGAGGTGATGAAGCAGTTCACCGAGATGGAGGCCGAGGAGATCTCCGCCGAGATCGTCCGGATGCGCCGCGTCGAGGACACCGTCGTCGACCAGACGCTGTCGGAGTTCCACCGGATCACGATGAGCGGCCGGCTGCAGAAGCGCGGCGGCAAGGAGACCGCGCTCGGGCTGCTCGAGGCGTCGTTCGGCGCCGAGCGGGCCGCCGGCGTGATGGACCGTCTGGCCTCGAACCTCGCCGGCCAGTCGTTCGACTTCCTCGACGACGCCGAACCCGGCCAGGTCATCTCCCTGCTCGAGGGCGAGCTGCCCCAGACGATCGCCCTCGTGCTCGCCCACCTGGGCCCCGGGCAGGCCAGTGCCGTGCTCGCCGGGATCGACGAGCGTGTCCGCACCGACGTCGCCCAGGCCTTCGCCACCATGGGCAGCGCGACCCCCGAGGCCGTCGGCATCGTCGCCGGTGTGCTGCGCCAGCGCGCCGGGGCCGTCGTGTCGCCGCGCGAGAGCGTCGAGGTCGTCGGGGGCATCGCGCCCCTGGTCGACATCATCAACCGCTCGGACGTCGCGACCGAGAAGGCCGTGCTCGAGGGACTCGAAGCCCGGGACCCGGAGCTCGCCGAGGACATCCGCTCCCGCATGCTCACCTTCGAGGACATCGTGAAGCTCGAGTCCCGCGACATCCAGCAGGTGCTGCGCGGCATCGACTCGAAGATCCTCGCGACCGCCATGAAGGGCGCAGCCGGGCCGGTCGTCGAGACCATCCGCGCGAACGTGTCCGAGCGCAACCGCGAACTGCTCGACGACGAGCTGCAGGCCATGGGCCCGGTCCGCGTCTCGCAGGTCGAGGAAGCCCGCGCCGAGGTCGTCCGCTCCGTGCGCGAGCTCGAGGCCCAGGGCGTCGTCACCGTGCACCGCGCCGAGGAGGACGAGCTCGTTGACTGACACCGTCGTGCACCGCGTCGCCTTCCCGGTGCTCGCCGACCCTGCCGGACGCGAGCGCGCGTCGAGCGCGGACGTCCGCGGGCACGCGGCCGGGTACACCGCCGGCCTGCGGGCCGCGCAGGCCGAGACCGACGCCCTGCGCGCCCGGCTCGAGGCCGAGCACGCCGCGCGGATCACCGCGCTGCAGGCCGACACGGCCCGCCGGATCGCGGTCCTCGACGCCGCCACGAACGCCATGCTCTCCACGGTCGCACCCGTCCTGGCGGACGCCGAGGCGTCGGTCGCGGGCGCGGCGGTCGACCTGGCCGAGGCGATCGTCGGCAACGTGGTCCGCGCCTCCAGGACCGCACACGACGCGACCGTCGCCGACGGTCCGGACGGACCGGGCAGCCAGGAGGCCCGGATCGCGTCCGGCGCGGAGGTCACCGTCCGGCGGGCGCTCGCGTCCGTCGACCGCACGGTCCCGGTGGCCGTCCGGCTCAGCCCGGCGGACGCCGCGCGCGTCGCCGGCCTCGACCTGCCGGTGCCGGTCGTCGCCGACGGTGCCCTGCGCGACGGCGACGCCGTCGTCGACCTGCCGGACGGCATGCTCGACGCGCGCATCGCCACGGCGCTCGACCGCGCCCGCACCGCCCTCGGTGTCGACGCGACGGGAGCCGACCGGTGACCGCCACGCTGCTCCGTCCGCGCGGCCTCGACGAGGCGCTGCTGCGGGCCGCACCCCAGCGGGTCGGTGTCGTCACGAGCGCCGTCGGCCTGGGGCTGACGATCGCCGGGCTCGACGCCCGCGTGGGCGAGGTCGTCACGGTCGGCGCCGAGGACGGCGAGCAGACCGCGGTCGAGGTCGTCGCCACCGATGCCTCGGGCGTCCGCTGCATGCCGCTCGGCCGCCTGACCGGCGTGACCGCGGGCACCCCGGCGCGTCCGACCGGCCGCCCGGTGCTCGTGCCGACCGGATCCGGTCTGTTCGGCCGCGTGCTCGACGGACTCGGCCGACCGATCGACGACCGCGGGCCGCTCGAGGGCCCCGGCGGCGGACCGGTCACCTGGGTCCCGCTCGACCACGACACCCCGAGCGCGATGGCCCGGACCCGCATCGACACGCCGATGCAGCTCGGCGTCCGCGTGCTCGACACCCTGACCACCGTCGGCCGCGGGCAGCGCATGGGCCTGTTCGCCGGGTCCGGCGTGGGCAAGTCGTCGCTGCTGTCGATGATCGCGCGCGGGAGCGACGCGGCCGTCAACGTCATCGCCCTGGTGGGGGAGCGCGGCCGCGAGGTGCGCGAGTTCCTGGAGGACGACCTGGGACCCGAGGGGCTCGCCCGCTCGATCGTCGTGGTGTCGACCTCCGACGAGCCGGCGCTCATGCGCCTGCGTGCCGCGTTCGTCGCCACCCGCATCGCCGAGTCGTTCCGCGATGCCGGGCAGGACGTCGTGCTCATGATGGACTCGCTCACCCGCGTCGCGATGGCGCAGCGTGAGATCGGCCTGTCGGTGGGGGAACCGCCGGCCACCCGGGGCTACCCGCCGTCGACGTTCTCGGTGCTCGCCGGACTGCTCGAGCGTGCGGGGACCGACCGCGTCGGCAGCATCACGGGCATGTACACCGTGCTCGTCGACGGCGACGACCACAACGAGCCGATCGCCGACGCCGTTCGCAGCATCCTGGACGGCCACGTCGTGCTCGACCGCAAGCTCGCGATCACCGGGCACTTCCCGTCGGTCGACGCCCTCGGCTCGGTGTCCCGCGTCGCCTCGAAGGTCACCCGACCCGAGCAGCGTGCCGCCGCCACCGTGCTGCGGAAGGTGATGGCCGCCCGTGCCGGCGCCCAGGACCTGCTCGACGTCGGTGCGTACCAGCGCGGGTCGAACCCGCTCGTGGACGCCGCCGTCGACCACCAGGGATCGATCGACGCGTTCCTGCGCCAGGGCATGGACGAGCGGGCGACCGCCGACGCGTCCTGGCAGCGCCTCGGCGGCCTCGTGCAGCAGCTGGGGGTGTCGTGATGGCCCGCCGTTTCCCGCTCGCCGGACTCCTGCGCCTGCGTCACACCGAACAGGACCGTGCCGCCGCCACACTGGCCACCGCGAACGAGCGCGTCCGCGACGCCGCCGACGCCCGGATCGCCGCACGCCGCAGCCTCGCCGACAGCGAGGACGCCCAGCCGATCCAGGACGCCGCCACCCTGAGCGCGGTCGCCGCAGCCCGTGCCGCGACCCGCGGGATGCTCGAGGAGCTCGACGCCGTGGTGCAGAACCGCCGTGCCGACGCCGACCGGGCGCAGCAGGACTACACCGCCGCCCGTCGTGCCGCCGTCGGCCTCGAGAAGCTCGAGGGCAAGCACACCGAGCAGCAGGCGGCCGAGGAACTCCGGACCGAACAGAACGCCCTCGACGAGATCGCGGCACGACGCCGCACGGAAGGTGGTGCCCGATGAGCGTCGAAGCGGTGCTCTCCCGGATCTCGGAGATCCGGTCCCAGATCGACACGCTGCGCGGCGGGACGGCCACGGCTGCCCCGAGCGCCTCCGCCACCAGCGGTGCCGCGGGATCGTCGGCCTTCGCCGATGCCCTCGCCACCGCCGACGGCACGACCGGCACGGCGAGCGCTGCCGGTGCCACCGCCGCAGCGACCCCGACGGCCACCCGTGCCCCGGCGACCTCGGTCGACGCCGGCGCCGGCACCCTCGCCACCGGCAGCGGTGCCACCGGGGCCGACGTCGTGGCCGACGCGAAGAAGTACCTCGGCGTCCCGTACGTGTTCGGCGGGGAGACGACCGCGGGCATGGACTGCTCGGGTCTGGTGCAGACGGTCTTCAAGGACCTCGGGGTCACGATGCCCCGGGTCGTGCCGGACCAGGCGAAGATGGGCGTCGAGGTCGGCTCCCTGAAGGACGCGCAGCCCGGCGACCTGATCATCCCGAAGGGCGAGGGCCACGTCGTCATCTACGTCGGCGACGGCAAGGTGCTGCACGCGCCGCGCCCCGGCAAGGACGTCCGGATCGTCGACAACTGGTACTCCGACGGCGACATCGCGACCATCCGCCGGATCGTCCCGGCCCAGGCGGCCCCGGCTGCCGTCACCGCGCCGACCGCCTCGGCTGCGCGTTCCGCGACCGACCTGCAGACCGCCGCGCTGCTGTCCATGATGCAGTCCGGGAGCGCCGCATGAGCCTGACCATCGCCACCCAGCCGTCCGTGCCCACCGCACCGGGCTCCACCCGGGGTGCATCGTCCGACCCCGCGGCTGCCGGGTCCTTCGGTGCGGCACTGACCGCCGCCGTCGCGACCGAGCGGCGCCCCGGAGACGGTGCTGCCGGGCGGGACGACGTCGACGGCCGCACGGCGGACGGGGCGGCTGCGGCGCCGGGCACCGCCGCCACGCCGTCCGCGTCCGCGTCCGCGTCCGCGTCCGCGTCGGACCAGTCGGTGCCCGCGACCGAGGCAGCGCCCGTCGACGCGCAGGCGCTGCTCGCCGCTGGACTCGTGGCCGTGACCGCACCGCTCGTTCCGGCCAGCCGCGCCACCGAGACGGCCGCCCGCGACCCACACGCCGCCGTGGCCGCAGGGGTGACCGCCGGAACGACCAACACCACGACCACGACACCGCCGTCGGGGGAGGGGGACACCTCGACGCCGGTGCCGTCGACCCCGGAGCCGACCACCGCCTCCGCCACGGCGACCCCGCAGCAGGCACCGGCGTCGGGCGCGGCACGGGGAACCGCTGCCGCAGCGACGACGGGCACGGCGACCACCGCCGCGACGACCCCCGCCGTGACACCCGCCGGCACCGCGTCTCCGGTCGCTGCCGCGACGACCGTCGCCGGCGCAACCCCCACGACGACCGCTGCGTCGACGACCACGGCCACGACCGCCCCGACGACCACCGCCCCGACGGCCGCTCCCGCGATCGCGGCCCCCGCCGCCTCCCGCACCGCCGACGGCGACACCGCCACCGTGACCCCGGGCCAGCCGCCGGTCGTGGCGGCCGCCGCCCCGGCAGCCGGCACCGGCTCCCGAGCCGGCCACGGGACGGAGCAGCAGGCGTCGACGCCGGGTGATCCGGGCCTCCCGGCCGTCGCCCCCAGCCGCGGTGGTGAGACGCCGTTCGTCATGTCGACGACGCCGACCGCCGCGCCCGCCGCGGCGACCGCGCCGGCCCCGGCACCGCTCGCCCAGCAGCTGGCGCGACCGGTGTTCTCGCTCGCACAGGCCGGCCCCGGCGAGCACGTCGTCACCGTGCAGGTCGTGCCGGACAGCCTCGGCCCGGTCACGGTCCGCGCGCACGTCACCGCGCACGGCATGCACGTCGAGCTGTTCGCCGCGTCGGACGCCGGCCGCGAGGCCGTCCGCCAAGTCCTGCCGGACCTGCGGCGCGACGCCGCCGGCACCGGTGTGAGCACCACGCTCGACCTGTCGTCGCAGAACCAGCCGCAGGACGCGCCGGGTCGCGACGAGCGCCCGGCTGCACGTGCGCTGCCTGGCGACCCCGGTCTGGAGGCGCGGGTCACCCCGCGCACGCAGCCCACCGCCCACACGCCCTCCATCCGCACCGCGGGACTCGACGTCCTCGCCTGATCCGGCTCACGAACAGGAACGCACCATGCCCATCGACGGCATCACCGGCAGCGTCGACCCGACCGCGCAGGCCGCGGCCCTCGCCGCGAACTCCACCGCCCAGAAGTCCCAGACGATGGACTCCGAGGTCTTCATGAAGCTGCTCGTCACGCAGCTGCGCAACCAGGACCCGTCGTCGCCGATGGACACCAACCAGATGATCGGCCAGCAGACGCAGCTCGCGATGATGGAGCAGATCACCAACCAGACCACGACGGGGAACGAGAACTTCTCGCTCCAGATGCGCATCGCCGCAGCGAACCTCGTCGGCAAGCAGGTCAGCTACACCGACGCCGACTCGGGCAAGTCCGTCACCGGGACCGCCTCGGCCGTGTCGTACGCGAACAGCGTCCCCACGGTCACCGTGAACGGGAAGGAGGTCGCTCTCGACGTGATCTCCGGCATCACCACCACCGCTCCGGCGTCCTGACGCCCGCTCGTTCCTTCCTCGCTCTTCCTCGCTCTTCCTCGTACTCCCTCGTTCTTCCTCGCTCTTCCTGCCTCTCCGAAAGGACGCACCATGCTCCGCTCGCTCTACTCCGGGATCTCCGGCCTCCGCTCCCACCAGCAGATGCTCGACGTCACCGGCAACAACATCGCCAACGTCAACACCGTCGGCTTCAAGTCGTCGACCACCGTGTTCCAGGACACCCTGTCGCAGATGACCCAGGGTGCCGGCGGACCGCAGACCGGCATCGGCGGCACGAACCCGGCCCAGATCGGCCTGGGCGTGCAGGTCGCCGGGGTCTCCACGAACTTCTCGCAGGGCTCGGCGCAGGCCACCGGCAAGGCCACCGACCTGATGATCTCGGGCGACGGCTTCTTCGTCACCCGCCTGGGCAACGACACCGTCTACACCCGTGCCGGGGCGTTCGACTTCGACGCCAACGGCCGCCTGGTCACTGCCGACGGCAAGATCGTGCAGGGCTACCCGGCCACGAACGGCGTCGTCAACGAGAACGGCCAGCTGTCCGACATCACGCTGCCGCTCGAAGCAGCGGCCCCGGCGGTCCGCACCACCGCCGCCACCGTCGCCGGCAACCTGCCGTCCGAGACCGCCGTCGGCCAGACCATCACCCGCGAGGCCACCGTGTACGACGCTTCGGGTGCCAAGCACACGATGTCGCTCGCCTACACGCGCACCGCCGACGGCTGGGACGTCACCGGGCGCAACGGCCAGGGCACCACGGCGACGACCTCGCTGACCTTCGGCACCGACGGCAAGCTGACCGCCGGCGGCACCCTCGCCGTCGGGGGCATCCGGGTCGACATGGGCGACCTGACCGGGTTCGCCTCGCTCAACACCGCGGCGATCGGCTCGCAGAACGGCCGCGAGGCCGGCGCGCTGCAGGGCTACTCGATCTCGAAGGACGGCACCGTCACCGGCACGTTCTCGAACGGCGCGTCGCTCGCGCTCGGTCGCATCGCCCTCGCCACGTTCGCCAACCCGGCCGGCCTCGAGAAGACCGGGGCGTCGGGCTACCGCGCCACGGCGAACTCGGGCGGGGCGACGGTCGGCGGCCCCGGCTCGGCGGGCGTCGGTTCGCTCGCGGCGGGGACGCTCGAGATGTCGAACGTCGACCTGTCGCAGGAGTTCACGAACCTGATCGTGGCGCAGCGCGGGTTCCAGGCGAACGCCCGCATCATCACGACCTCGGACGAGGTGCTGCAGGAGCTCACGAACCTGAAGCGCTAGGCGCGGGGGCTCGGGTCGCGGGCGTCGCTGCGCTCGCATCTCGCGTCGCGTCGCGTCGCGGGCGCTTGGTGAGCAGGAACGGTCGGGTGCTGAAGGGGGACTCGACCGTTCCTGCTCACCATCGTTCGTGGTGCAGGGAGTTCGGCGACCGTTCGTGACGAAAGGGTGCGTCGCCACGTCTCATCGGTGCGATGCGCGAGAACCACGACACCGACCACCAGTCCGACCACCGCTGCTGCAGCGTCTTCGATCGCTGGCGGTGTGATCGACCACGCGGCCACGACGGCGTGCACGAGTCGCGTGCTCCCGGCGGCCGCACGAGCTGGAACGACGCGCTGACCGGGCGGCGGCTCGGGGACGTCTGAGCCCGAGCGCTGTCCGAGGGCGTGACGTGTCGTCCGGATCGGTGGCGGTCTGGGCGCGGCCCGATGTATGGTCAGTGCATGCTGACCATTGCCTCGCGGTACGACGTGCTGAACCGTCTCGGGCGGGCGCTCTCCGACCCCACGCGTGCGCGGATCCTGCTCCGGCTGCTCGACGGACCCGGCTACCCAGCGCGGCTCGCCGAGGAACTCGAGCTGACGCGGACGAACGTGTCGAACCACCTGGCGTGCCTGCGCGGCTGCGGGATCGTCGTCGCCGTGCCCGAGGGGCGTCGGACCCGCTACGAGATCGCGGACCGCAACCTCACCCGCGCGCTCGAGTCCCTGGTCGACGTGGTGCTCGCGGTGGACGTTGCCGACGACGACGGATGCGAGGTCGAGCGGTGACCACGGCCGCGGTGTCGCTCGCACCGGCTCGTGTCGGCGTGCTCCGGCGACGGATCAGGTGGATCGTCGCGGCGACCATCGCCTACAACGTGATCGAGGCCGTCGTGGCGATCGCCGCCGGTTCGGTTGCCTCGTCCACCGCGTTGATCGGCTTCGGGCTCGACTCGATCGTCGAGGTCCTGTCGGCAGCGGCCGTCGCGTGGCAGTTCGCCGGGCGCGACCCGGAGGCCCGGGAACGAACGGCACTGCGGGTGATCGCGGTCTCGTTCTTCGGGCTCGCCGTCGTGGTCAGTGTCGATGCCGTCCTGACCTTCACGGGTGTCCGGTCGCCGGAGCACAGTCCGGTCGGCATCGTGCTGGCCGCGGTGAGCCTGGCGGTCATGCCGTTCCTGAGCCTCCTCGAACGGCGGACCGGACGCGAACTCGGTTCGACGTCGGCGATCGCCGACTCGAAGCAGACGCTGATCTGCAGCTACCTGTCGGCGGCGGTGCTGCTCGGCCTGCTGGCGAACAGCCTCTTCGGCTGGTGGTGGGCCGATCCGCTCGCAGGACTCGTCGTGGTCGTGTTCGCCGTGCGCGAGGGGCTCGAAGCCTGGCGCGGCGACGCGTGCAAGCAGCCGGTGTCGGCGCTGACGGGGGAGTGCGAGCGCGAGGATTGCGACTGCTGTTGAGCGGAGTCTGCCCGCGGCCGGCGGTTCAGTCGGCTTCGGTCTCGCGGACGTGGCTGACCGCATCGCCGACGATGTGCGCGATGTGCTCGTCGTGCAGCGAGTAGACGGCGTTCCGCCCGATGCGCTCGACCTGCACGATGCCCGCGAGCCGCAGCGTGCGGAGGTGCTGGGACACCAGGGGCTGCGACAGCTCAGTCGCTTCGGCGAGGGAGCCGACGTCGGAAGGCTGGGAGATCAACGCCGACAGGATCCGGAGTCGGGCGGGCGAGGACAGCGCCTTGAAGAGTTCGGCTGCTGCTTCGATCCCGTCTGACATGGACTCATGTAAGCGCACGCGCATACGTGCATGCAACACGACGGCCCCGGCGCGGTGCGTCGGGGCCGTCGTGCAGGTCCGTCGATCGGTGCTGATCACGGGCCTGCGCTGATCAGGAGATCAGTGCTCGTCGTAGTGGTCGCCGTGCTGGGCGTGCTTGTGGCCGTCGTGGACGAAGTCGACGTGGTCCTCGTGCTGGACCGTCTCGTGGCCGCAGCCGTCCTGGTGGGTGTGCTCGGCGACGGTGTGCTCTGCGCTGTTCTCGTGCTCGGCCATGGTGACCTCCTGCTGATCGTCGGTTGGGATGCCCTCAGCGTAGATCACATATGCAGAAGTAGCAATACATTTATAGATGAGAACGGATGTCAGCCCGGGAACCGCTGGGTTCCCGCGACGGCCGACGTCGGCAGCGCGTCCGCGGCGATCGCGACTCCGGCGGTGAGTGCCGCCGTCCACTCCGCGGTCGGTGCGACGGCGGCGAGGTTCGACTGCAACAACGCCATCAGGGTGTTGTGCACCGTCTCGGCGGACACGGCCCCGCCGGCGTTGACGATGTTGATCGCGCCGGTCGCGTCGGACAGCACCTCGACCGAGACGCCGAGTGCCTCCGCCTCGGCAGCCGAGGCGATGATGCAGTTGTTCGTCATGAAGCCGACCAGGGTGACCGTGTCGATCGACCGCTCCTGCAGCCAGGCGAGCAGGTCCGTGTGGGCGAACACGGAGCTGAACTGCTTCGTGACCTGATGCCACTCGGGTGTCCGTCGCCGCTCGATCTCGGGGTGCAGGGCGAACGCCTCCGTCGTCGGGTTGAACACCGGCGCAGCGTCACCGGCGGTGTGCTGGACGACGACGATTGGCGTGCCGGCAGCGGTCGCGGCGTCGATCGCGGTCGTGATCTGCGCGAGCGCGTCGCGGACGGGCGGGAACCGGACCTCGAGTGGACCGCTGAAGTACTCCAGCTGGATGTCGACGAGGACGAGGGCGCGCTGGGGATCGGACACGGGAGCTCCTTGGGTCGGTGGGCGTACTCGACGATCCTCCTCCGCCGACGCCCTCGGTGCGATTGGCACGCGTGCGTCGGTACGATGGATCCAGGCCAAACCGGAGGAGTCCCGCGTGCAGATCGCCATCTACGCCTTCGACGGCATCACGATGTTCCACCTGTCGGTCCCGCAGATGGTGTTCGACGAGGTCACCCGGCTCGGTCTCGCCGACTGGGAGACCGTCGTCTTCTCCGACCGGCACGGTTCGGTCCGGACCGCCGAGGGGCTGACGCTCGGTCCCGTGCAGGGGCTCGACGCCACGGCGGACGCCGACCTGGTCGTGGTGCCGTCCTGGACCGACGACGGCACCCGACTGCCGGCACCGACGGAACGGGCGGTCGTCGACGCGCACGCGCGGGGATCAGTCGTGGTCGGTCTGTGCCTCGGGTCGATCGCGGTCGCCGGTGCCGGGCTCCTCGCGGGACGCAGCGCCGTCACGCACTGGCGCGAGGTCTACCGGCTCGCCGCCGCACACCCCGACGTCACCGTGGACGCCGACGTGCTCTACGTCGACCACGGTGACGTGCTGACCTCGGCGGGCACGGCGTCCGGGCTGGACGCGTGCCTGCACGTCGTGCGGACGCGGCTCGGCGCCGAGGCAGCGAACCGGGTCGCGCGGAGCCTGGTCGTCGCGCCGCACCGCGAAGGCGGGCAGGCCCAGTACATCGAGCGGCCGGTCGTGCAGCATCGGGGCGACGACCCGGTGGCGACGGCATCAGCCTGGGCGGTGGAGCACCTGGACGAGGAGCTCGGCGTCGACCGACTCGCTGCGGCGGCCCACATGAGCCGCCGCAGCTTCGTCCGGGCCTTCAAGGCGTCGACCGGCACCACCCCGGCGGCCTGGGTACGGAGTCGCCGTCTGGACGAGGCCCGTCTGCTGCTCGAGACCACCGACCTGCCCGTCGACCGGATCGCCGCAGCGTGCGGGTTCGGCAACCCGGTCACGCTGCGGCAGAACTTCGCCGTGGCCTTCGGCAGCACACCCTCGAGCTACCGCCGACGGTTCGACGCGAGGCCCTGACCGGCCGATCCGCGGTCTCAGCGCGGCGCCGTGGGCGAAACCGGGGCGGCCGTCGACCGCCAGTGTGTCGGTCGATCGACACCACGGGGCAGCGCCGTGGTGCCGTCTCCGCGCGCCGCGTTCACCTGCGCCTGTGTGAGGAACACCGCCGTGGACAGGTCGGCTCCGTCGACCCGCGCATCCCGGAGGTCCGCGCCGAGAAGGTCGACACCGGACAGGTCGACACCGCGCAGGTCTGCCGCGATCAGCGTGGCTCCCCGCAGGTCGGCCCCGCGCAGCGACCGTGCGCCGAGGTCGCGCCCGGCGAGGTCCGCCCCCGGTCGCAACAGGCCGTCCGGAGCGTCGTCCGCACCGGCGTTGTACCGGCCTCGGACCTCGGCGCTCACCTCGATCAGGACGTCGCGTACTCGAGCGTGCAGCGGCTCGACGTCCAGCGCGAGGAGCGTCGGCCGACCGGCGTCGAGGCTTCGCCGGATCTCCTGCGCGAGGAAGGCAGCGTCGTCTGCTGAGTCCGGGGTCACCGCACGGTCCTGTGCCTCGGCGAGGTGCCAGAGCATCTCGTGCAACCTGCGGACGATCGGGAACACCCGGAACATCTCCGCGCGGGAGTCCGGGTGGTCACGCCAACTGACCCCGTCGTAGAGGGTCTGGGACACGTACTGGCCAGCACCGGAGCAGTCGAAGACGGTGCAGCCCCGGAACCCGCGCGGCCGCAGCGCCTCGTGGATGGTGCAGGAGAAGTCGTCAGCGAGGTTGCCGCAAGGGGTGCCGGCGGGTTTGTCGATCGGGAAGTCGGCGGAGCGCTGGAACCCGAAGGCGGTGCAGCAGAGCGCGAAGCAGTTGCCGCAGTCCGCGCGCAGGGCGGACCGGTCGGTGGTCGTCATGGAGTGGTCTTCCTCTGGTGGTCTGGATGGTGTGCCGGGTGCGGGGGAACTCCTGGTGGAGTTCCCCGTCCGGGCGCACGAGACCACCCCCGCGCGTCGGCGGGGCGAACCGGTGGTGCTGGGTGACCGGTGGGTCACCGAGAGAGACGGAGGATCACTGCGGCCAGGCTAGCGTTCCCGGTGCGATGGGAACGCGGAACGGGCATACCTGGTCGGAACGACCGACCGGGTACGCCCGGTTCGACCAGGTGCGCCCGGAGTCGCCCTACGACGACGTGGGCGGTGACGCTACCGATTCGATGCCGTCCAGCCGCGCCTCTTCCGCGTCGTACCCGGCACGCACCTGACGCAGCACCAGGTCGTCGATCTCGTCGGCGTCCCGCAGGCGCAACAGGGTGTTCGCCTTGTGCTGGACGAGTGCGAGCTCGAGGGCGACCGCGTTGTCGTGCCGCTGCAGCGCGGGGTGGTCGTCGTCGTCCCCTTCGCGGGCCTCGATCACGTCGAGGTGCGCCTCGTACTCCTTCCGCAGGCGATCGACGGTCGCACGATCGGCTCCGGTCGACCGTGCGAGGCGGGGGAGCGCATCGAGTGCCTCCTCGATCGCGGTGCGTTCGGCGTAGCGACGTTCCTCGCTGACGGACTCGTCCTCGGGCAGCGCGGCGCGACGCAGGACGGCCGGCAGCACGAGGGCCTGGCCGACGATCGTGACGATGACCACGCCGGCGGTGACGAAGACGATGAGGTCCCGCTCGGGGAAGCCGCCACCGGACTCGAGGGTGCGCGGCACGGCGACGGCCATCGCGAGCGACACCGCGCCCCGGAAGCCGGCGAACCCGCTGACCAGCCGGTCGCGGTGCCCCTCGCGTGGTTCTCCGCCGGTGCGTCGGGTGACGAGCCAGATGGTCCCGCCCGCGGCGTTGAGGAACGCGAACCGCACGATGACGAGCAGCACCGCGACCGCGAAGACGATCCCGGTCCCGCGCAGCAGGTCGGCGGGGTCGAGTGCACGTGCAGCGACCATCGCCTCGATGCCGACCAGGACGAACAGCGCGCCGTTGAGCAGGAAGGTCAGGAACGACCAGAACGCGCGCACCTGCTGACGGGTCTCGGCACGGTCGAGCTTGGGACCGACCTGGCTGACGACGATGCCGGCGGCCACGACGGCGAGCACGCCGGAGGCGCCGATGGCCTCGGCGGCCAGGAAGGCTGCGAAGGGCACGAGCAGGGTGACGAGGTTCTCGAGCACGACGGTGTCGACGCGCCGCAGCACCATCGTCCCGATCCAGGCGGCGGCGAGCCCGGCGGCGACCCCGCCGATGTAGGACAGGACGAGCATGCCCGACACGCCCCAGAACGTGAGCTCCTGCGTGCCGACGGTGACGGCCACCGCGATGCCGTAGACGACGAGGGTGGTGCCGTCGTTCACCAGGCTCTCGGCGCGGAGCACCGTGACGTTCCGCCGCGGCAGCATCTTCGTGAGCACGCCGACCGCGGTCGCGTCGGTCGGGGCGACCGCGGCGCCGAGCACCCAGGCCGGTCCCCACGGGATCCCGAGCAGGTGCAGCAGGACGGCGACGGCACCGGCGGTCACCACGACGAGCAGGGTGCCCATCAGGACGATGCCGCGCAGGTTCTTCCGGATCTCGCGGAGCGACGTCGTCAGGCTCTCCCAGTAGAGCAGCGCCGGCAGGAACAGCAGCAGCACGGCCTCGGCGGGGAGCTCGACGTCCGCGAACTCCGGCACGAGCCCGAGCAGCGCGCCGAAGACCAGGAGCAGCACGGGTGGTGCGATCCGGATCCGGTCGGCCACGGCCGCCGTCAGTGCGATGGCGAGGCCGAGCACGACCACCAGTTCCGGTCCCAGCACGTGCACTCCGATCGTCGTCCGACCCGCCAGTCAACGCCGATCCACGGTGGATCCTTCCAGAACAGCCGGACGACGCGCCGCACACAGCGGGACGACGCGCCGCACCACACCCGAACGACGCGCCGCACCAGGCCGCACGACGCGTCACGAGCCGCCGCGTCACACCGCCCGCGGCCGCCGCACCACCCGCCGCCACCAGGCACGCCACGGCAGGGAACTCACCAGCGCCGACCCGATCACGACGGTCCCGAACCACCCCACGACGACGCCCGGGATCGGCACGAGCAGACTCGCCCACAGCAGCACCGACAGCACCCCGAGGACGTACGCCGCCCCGGCCTTCAGGTACCGAAGCCGCTTGAGCCCAGCAGCCTGGTCGACCCGCGAGGTCAGGCGGGCCAGGAACACCGCGCCCACCCCGATCGCCCCGATGGCGACCGCGGCCTGCTCGAGCGCCCCGAGCCCGTCCGACCCGAGCGGCCCGGACCCCGACAGGCTGTACACGCCGTCGAGGATCTCGAACAGCATGAACACGACGAGCCCCCGCTCGAACACGACCGTCGACGCGTAGAGGTGGATGCGCCAGGCTCCCCGGCCCACGCCGATCGACGCCGTGTCTGACCCGCCGCCGGGGCCACCGCGAAGCGCCCACGCCGCGGTCCGCTTCGACACGAGGTACGCGGCGATGCCGGCCACCCCGCCGAGCGCGACCGGCAACAGCGCACCGGCGGCCCAGCCGGAACGCGACCCGACGAGCACGGAGGTCACGACGACCCCCGTCGCAGCGGTGACCAGCGACCAGACGCGCGGTCGCGCGACGGAGGCGAGTCGCGCCTCCAGGCTGCCCAGCCACGACCTGCGGGACGCGCGGTCGGTGTTGAACAGGTACTCGGCGAAGACCTGCCAGATGAACGCGGCGCCGAAGGCGGCGAGGGCGGGACGCACCTCGGCCAGGTGCGCGGAGAACGAGCCGGGCGCGAAGACGGCTTCCTCCACCGAGCTGGCCGGGTCGGTCGCGTCACCGACCGCGACGGCGGCCGGCGGCAGGAGCAGGCGCATCGCGAGCACGCCCGCGACGATGCCGAGCGACAGGAACAGCCGCCGGGCGGGGGAGTGCAGCCGGCCGGCGATGCCGGCCATCGGCACGGACGAGTCCGCGGCCATCGCGATCTCGAGGAACGCGAGGGCCACGAAGGCGAGCGCTGCGGCGGGGCCGAGCACCAGCCAGGCCGCCGCGGCGGCCGCGACGGTGATGAGCAGGGGGACGGTCAGGAGCGATCTCGTGGCCATCTGCCCATCCAGCACGGTCGGGCTGGGCGGCGCATGGAGCGCTCCTGGGCATCGGCCTGGAGGCCCGTGGGGGACCCCGTCAGACGGGTGACGGCCCGTCCCCACTTGCGGGGACGGGCCGTCAGGGGGAAACGCAAAACACCGGTGTTCGCGTGCTGAACCGCGGTCTGCGCGTGTTCAACCGGCGAACACCGGTGTCTTGCGGGGATTCAGCGTCAGTCGTGGAACGTCTCGATGGACGCTCCGAGCGAGTTGAGGCGCTCCTGCAGCTGCTCGTAGCCACGGGCGATGATGCCGACGTTGCGCAGGACGCTCTCGCCCTTCGCCGCGAGCATCGCCAGCAGGATCACCACGGCGGGCCGCAGCGCCGGCGGGCAGCTGATCTCAGCGCCGGAGAAGTGCGTCGGGCCGGTCACGTCGAGGCGGTGCGGGTCACGCAGGGTGACGCTCGCGCCCAGGCGGGTGAGGTCGAGCAGGTGGATCGCCCGGCCCTCGTAGACCCAGTCGTGCACGAGCGTGGTGCCCTCGGCCATGGCCGCGATGACGACGAAGAACGGCAGGTTGTCGATGTTCAGGCCGGGGAACGGCATCGCGTGGATCTTGTCGATCGGCGCGTGCAGCTCGGACGGGTACACCGTGATGTCGACGAGGCGGGTGCGGCCGTTGGCGGCGGCGTACTCCTCGGTGACGTCGAAGCGCAGGCCCATCTCGGCCAGGGTCGCGAGCTCGATCTCGAGGAACTCGATCGGTGCACGGGTCACGGTGAGGGTCGACGCGGTGACGATGCCCGCGGTCAGCAGGCTCATCGCCTCGACCGGGTCCTCGCTCGGCCAGTAGTCCACGACCTCGTCGATCTTGCTCTTGCCGGTGATGCGGAGCGTGGTGGTGCCGATGCCCTCGATCTGCACCCCGAGCAGCTCGAGGAAGAAGCAGAGGTCCTGCACCATGTAGTTGGGGCTGGCGTTCCGGATGACGGTCTCGCCGTCGCGGGCCGCGGCGGCGAGGATCGCGTTCTCGGTCACGGTGTCGCCGCGCTCGGTGAGCACGACCGACTTGGTGGGGACGGCCTGGTTCGCGACGTCGACCTCGTACCAGCCGGAGGTCGCCTCGACGTCCACGCCGAACGGACGCAGCGCGATGAGGTGCGGCTCGACCGTGCGGGTGCCGAGGTCGCAGCCGCCGGCGTAGGGCAGGCGGAAGGACTCGTACCGGCCGCTGAGCGGGCCGAGGAACATGAGCACGCTGCGGGTGCGGCGGGCGGCGTCGGCGTCGATCGCATCGAGGTGCAGGTCGTCGGGGGCGACGATCTCGAGGGTCTCGCCGTCCTCCGACCAGGTGACGCTCGCGCCGAGGCTGCGGAGCACGTCGATGATGCGGTCGACCTCGACGATCCGGGCGACCTTGTGCAGCCGGGTCACGCCGCGGTTGAGCAGCGAGGCGCAGAGCAGCGCCACGGCGGCGTTCTTGCTCGAGTTCACCGCGATGGAGCCGCTGAGCTTCCGGCCGCCCTGCACGCGCAGGTGGGCGCGCTGCGGGGCGCCGCCGATCGAGACGATCTGCTGGTCGAGGGCGTCGCTGATGCGGGTGAGCATCTCGAGGGACAGGTTCTGCCCGCCCTGCTCGATGCGGTTGATCGCGCTCTGGCTGGTGCCGACGCGTTCGGCGAGCTGGGCCTGCGTCATGCTGCGGCCCTTGCGGGCGCCCCGGATCAGGGCGCCGACCTCACGGAGGGGTGCTGCGGTCGCCGGAGATGCCGGCGAGACGACGGTGGTGGTGTCGGTCATGCGCGCCACGCTAACACGCTCATGAGATAAAGCAGTGGAAGATCGACACCCGTTGCGCGTCCTGAGGTCTCGAATACGTCACAGTTGGGAATTTCGGGGGACGAACGCTCAGGCATCGGTCAGACGGCCGTCGACGACGGTGACCAGGCGGTCGAGCGCGTCGCGGTGGACGAGGTCGTGCGTGACGAGCATCGTCGCCGTGCCCTGCTCGTGCGTGAGGCGCGCGATCAGGGCCATGATCTCGGCGCCTCGCTCCTGGTCGAGCGCGCTGGTGGGTTCGTCGACGAGCAGGACGGACGGGGTGTTCACCAGGGCGCGGGCGATGGCGACCCGTTGCCGCTGGCCGCCCGAGAGCTGCGCGGGTCGCTTCCCGCGGTGCTCGGCGAGACCGACCGCTGCCAGCAGCGCATCGGCACGGGCGCGCACCGCGGTCCGGTCACGGTGGCCGCCGCCGAGCTCCGCCATGACGAGCAGCTGTTCCCGAGCGGTGAGCGAGTCGATGAGGTTCGACTGCTGGAACACGATGCCGACCTGGTCGCGGCGGAGCGTCGTCGCCTCGTTCCGGGTCAGGGTCGCTGCGTCGACGTCGTTGATCCACACGTGCCCGGAGTCCGGGCGGATCAGGGTCGCCGCGACCGCGAGGAGTGAGGACTTCCCGGAGCCGGAGGGCCCGGTGATGCCCGTGACGACCCCGCTCGGAGCGGTCAGGGACACGCGGTCCACCGCCGTGACGCGGGAGTCGCCGTCGGGGAAGGTGAGGGTGACGTCGTCGAGGGTGATCATCGGTTGCTCCCGAGTGCGGTGAGGGGGTCGGCCCTGGTGACGGTGCGGAGTGCGACGGCGGCACCGGCGAGGCCGAGGACGACCATCACGGCGGCCGGCAGCAGGGTGGTGAGCGGGCTGAGCAGGAACGGCAGGACACCGTTCGCGAGCGCCCCCAGGACCGCCACGAGACCGATCCCGACCCCGACGCCCGCGGCCAGGACGACGAGTGCCTGGCCGAGGGCATCGAGGACGAGCGACGCGTCGGAGGCGCCGAGGGCCTTCAGGACGGCGATGTCGTCGGCACGCTGCAGCGTCCACACGGTGAAGAACGCCCCGACGACGAGCGCGGAGACTCCGAAGAGCATCACGATCATGAGTCCGAGGGACCCCACCTCCGACTTGAACGTCTCGAGCGCGGTGAGGCTGGCGAGCGGCGACACGGCGACGGTGCGCGTGCGGTCCGCCGTGCTGCCCCAGTCCGGCGTTCCGGAGACGGCGAGCACGGTCGCTTCGCCGTCCCCGCCGAGGCGCCGGTCGGTCGACGCCCACGCCGTCGGGGAGAGCGCGACGACGGGGGTGTGGCTGTACCAGGCGTCTCCGCCGACGGTGGCGACCCGGTAGGTCGTCCCGGTGATCGTGACGGCGTCCCCGACGGCGACGTCGAGGTCCTTCGCTGCGCCGGCAGACAGGCCCACCGTGTCGTCGGACCGCGGAGCCAGGTCGGTGACCGTCGACGTGGGGGCTCCCCGTGGGACGCCGAACAGGGCGACGGCGACCGCTGGTGCGGCTTCGGCGTGCACGGCGGCGCGCCCCTGTGCGATCCCGATCGGCGTGACGTGCTCGACGCCGGAGGACTCCCGCCACGCGGACACCGTCGCGGCGTCGATCGTCGACTGCGAGAACGATGGTTGCCCGGTCGAGGGCTCCTGCAGGACGAGCCGGTTCCCGGGGAGGCCGAGGACCGCGGACACGTTCTGCGCGGCGAGGCCGCCGGTCAGGCCGGCGAGGAAGCCGACCAGGAGGGTGATCAACGACACGACGGACCCGATGAGCACGAACCTGCCACGGGCGGATCGGAGGTCGCGCCAAGCGACGAACACGATGGTTCCTTCCCGACGGCAGGGACGCTCCCTGCCGTCCAGACGAGCCTCGCCGTCGCGGGTCCCGGTGCCATCGCCGGGAGGTTGACTGCTGTCGTCCGACTTCTGGTTGATGTCCGGTGGGTCGTGGCCGCCGTACGCTGCAACGGACATGGCACACAGCACCCTCACGCCCGTGTTCGTCGGGCTCCGCACCGGACTGCACGTGCTGTTCGCTGCGCTCGTGGCACTCGTCGTCGTCCGGGTCCTCGTCGTCCGTGACCCGACCATGTGGGCGGCGATCGCCCTGGTGGTCGGGTTCGCCGTCCTGTACCTGCTCGGCGCCGGTGTCGCCGCCGCGCCGGAGGCACGCCGAGCCGTGGTGGGAGCGGCCTGGATCACCGCCTTGACCGCCGTGTGGGTGGCGTTGCTCGTCCTCGTGCCGGAAGCGGCGTACCTGGTGTTCCCGTTGTTCTTCCTCTACCTGCACGTCCTGCCCCGGATCGTCGGGCCGGCCGCCGTGGTCGCAGCGACCCTGATCGCGGTCGTCGCCCTGGGCCTGCACGGCGGCTTCACCGTTGGCGGGGTGATCGGGCCCCTCGTCGGTGCCGGGGTCGCGTTGCTCATCGGCCTCGGCTACCGGGCGCTCGCCCGCGAGTCCGTCGAGCGGGAGGCACTCCTGGCGGAACTCCTCGCCACCCGCGACCGACTCGCCGCGACCGAACGGCAGCAGGGGGTCCTCACCGAGCGCGCCCGCCTGGCACGCGAGATCCACGACACCGTCGCGCAGGACCTCTCGAGCATCCAGATGCTCCTCCACGCCGCCGAAGCAGCCGACGGCGGCCGGCCGGGTATCGAGCACATCCGCCTCGCACGCGCCACAGCGGCCGACGGCCTCGCCGACACGCGGCGCTTCATCCGGGAGCTCGCACCGCCGTCCCTCGATGCCGGCCTCCCCGCGGCACTGCGCCGCCTCAGTGACCAGTGGCACCGCGCGGGGCTCGGCATCACCGTGACGGCCGCACCCGGAGCGTCGGAGTTGACGATGGACGTGCAGACCGCCCTGCTGCGCATCGCCCAGGGGGCCGTCGCGAACGTCGCCCAGCACGCCGGCGCCACGACCGTCGACATCACCCTCGACGTCACCGCGACGCACGCGTCCCTGCGGGTGCAGGACGACGGCTCCGGCTTCGACCCCGACCGTGTCGGCACCCGCTCCGGCACGTCCGACGCCTTCGGGCTCCGCGCGATGGGTGAACGTGTCGACCAGCTGGGTGGCCGTCTCACCATCGACAGCGCACCCGGGGACGGCACGACCATCACCGCGACCGTGGAGGTCGGTCGCCCGTGATCCGACTCGTCATCGCGGATGACCACCCTGTCGTCCGCGCCGGCCTGCGCGCGCTCCTCGACGGGGCGGTCGACATCGACGTCGTCGGGGAAGCCGCGACACCCGACGAAGCCGCCGCGCTCGTGGCGTCCCTGGACCCCGACCTCGTGCTCATGGACCTGCAGTTCGGGCAGGACCGCACCGGTGCCGACGCCACCCGGCAGATCCGGTCGACCGACGCCGCGCCGTACGTCCTCGTCCTCACCAACTACGACAGCGACGGCGACATCCTGGGCGCTGTCGAAGCGGGGGCCAGCGGGTACCTGCTCAAGGACACGCCGCCCGACGAACTGCTCGCCGCGGTCCGTGCCGCAGCCGCCGGTGAGAGCGCCCTCGCGCCGGCGGTCGCGAGCCGCCTGATGGCGCGGATGCGTGCGCCACGGGTCAGCCTGTCCGCTCGTGAGATCGAGGTCCTCCGGCTCGTTGCCGAGGGCGCCTCGAACGTCGACGTGGCAGCACGCCTGCACATCACCGACGCCACCGTGAAGTCACACCTGGTCCACGTGTTCTCCAAGCTCGGCGTCGGATCCCGGACCGCCGCGGTGTCCGAGGCCCGGGCGCTCGGCGTCCTGCGCTGACGGAGCTGATGAGAGACCCTCGGTGCAGGCGAGGAATGTGCACGATCGCGCCCTGCTCTTCGAGAGCTGCCCGGAGTGGCTGCATGTGCTGCCGCTGGTGGTAGAAGCCGTGAACGAGGATCACTTCGGGGGCCGTCACGGCACTCAGCGAATCACCCTTAGCTCCGCTGTCCCGGTAGGCGATCGGCTGATGAGACCCCGTCTTGCCGACTGGTTGCAGTCGTCATAGACAACTCGTCGCGGTGGCAGGTTCTGCCTCCCGGGCGGTGGTCAGCTGGTGGGGACGACATCCCAGTGCTCTCGGATGAGGCCACCGTCGACGCGGAACAGGTCGGCAGCGAGGAGCGGGTCGCCGGGCTTCGCCCCGACCGCGCGGGAGAAGGTCCAGACGATGTCACCGTCGGAGAGCGAGATGACGGACTGCTGCGCCGGGAACTGGGCGCCGCTCCCGAACAGTTGCTTGAGGGCTGCTGTCCCGTTCGGAGCGACGGTGTTGTGCTGCAAGTACGCGGGGTCGAAGGCGCGGTCGAGGACGGACGCATCGTGGTCTCGGAAGAGTGTGTTGTACGCCGACACCGCGAGGACGCGGTTGCGTTCTTCCTGACGTTCCGACGGCGCGGTGGTCGGACGTGCCGGCCGGTACAGGTCGCTGAACATGGTGTTCGTGTTCCCGCTTGCGGGGGTGCCCGTCGGGATGGGCTGCTCGAGCGACCAGTGCTCGACGATCCGTCCGTGCTGGAGGCGGAACAGGTCGACGGCGGCATCACCGCGTCGTTCGTTGCGCGGGTCTGGTGCGATCTGCCAGTGCACGGCGACGAGGTTGCCGTCTGCTGCGGTGCGCTTGATCACTGCTCGAGCACCAGGGATGCGGGTACGGTCCGCCGAGAACTGGGCAAGGACACCCTTCGGTCCGGCAGTGGTTGCTGCGCCGTGCGTGACTGCGCTCGGGGACACGAACCGTGCCGCGACCTGCCGGGAGGATCTGCTGTCAGGATCGGTGAAGGTCCGGGTGATGAGCGTCCGGACGATGCAGGCGTTGCGGTGTTCCGTGTTGGTGTTCTGCCGGTTCCCGGCGACCGTCACGGTCGGCTTCGGTTGGGTTGCGGGAGCGGCCGCTGCCGGCGTGGACACGACGAGACCGGTGAGGAGGGCGGCTCCGGCGACGGCCGCCGCGCCGCGGGCGATGCGGCTGCTTCGTGTGCGCGTGATCAGGTCGTTGGTCATGGTTGTGCTCCTGCTCGTGTGTGGTTGACGGGACTGGATGCGGGTCACTGCGCCGCGATGGCTGCGAGGCCCTCGGCGAGCGGGGTGGTCGGTCGGCCGATGAGAGCCTTGAGCTCCCCGCTGGTGTGGGCGAGGAGACCGTCGCGGATGCCCGCGTCGAGGGCCACCAAGAACGCGACTGTGCCCTCGTCGAGCCCCGCTCCCCGGAGGGAGACAGCGTGTTCGTCCGTGCTGAGGGCCTGGTAGTGCACCGGTGAACCGATCACGTCGGTGAGGGCATCGGCGAGCTCGGCATGGGTCCATGCGTAATCGCCGGAGAGTTCGAACACACGCCCGGCGGTCTCGTCATCGAGCGCGACGACCGCGGCTGCTTCAGCGAAGTCGCGTCGGCTGGCGCTGGCGACGCGGCCGTCTCCGACACTCGCCGTGATCACACCCGACTGCCGTGCGATGTCGAGCGTGGTCGCGTAGTTCTCGGTGTACCAACCGTTGCGGAGGATGGTGGCGGGGACGCCGGATGCGGCGATGGCCTCCTCCGTGGCCTTGTGCTCGGGAGCGAGGATCAACTCCGAGCGACCAGCGTCCAGGACGCTCGTGTAGATGATCCTGCTGGCGCCGGCCGCTGCGGAGGCGTCGATCACCGCAGTGTGCTGGGCGACGCGCTGCCCGACGGCATCGCTCGAGATCAGGACGACGACGTCGCCGGCACCGATGACGTCAGCGATCGTGCTCGGACGGGTGTAGTCGAGCACGGCGGTCCGGACGCCCAGTGTCGCGAGGTCTGCGAGGCGAGTGATGTTGCGTGAGGTCGCGATGACCGACTCGGGGTCGGCCCCGCGTTCGATGAGAGCTTCGACGACGAGGCGGCCGAGCTGGCCGGAAGCGGCGGTGACGATGATGGACACGAGGTCTCCTTCTGCGATCTTCAGCGGGTGATCGCAGCATCGCAGGAAACTCTCCTGTACGGAGGTACGCACCTTTTTGTAAGGTACTTACATGGATGTCGGAATCGTGGAAGCCCCTGCACCGCCCGTGCAGGATCCGGATGCGTTCGCGCGCTTCCCAGCGGCGTGTCCTACGCGAGTCGTGCTCACCCACGTCACGAGTCGGTGGGGTGTCCTCGTGCTCCTCGCGCTCGAGCCGGGCAGCATGCGCTGGGGGGAGCTTCGACGCACCATCGAGGGGATCAGCGAGAAGATGCTCGCCTCGACTCTGCGGACGCTGGAGCACGACGGGATCGTGAACCGGGTCGCGCAGCCCACGATCCCGCCTCGGGTGGACTACTCGCTCACCGACAGCGGTAGCGAACTGGCAGCTCGACTCGTTCCCCTCATGGACTGGATAGTCGAGCACGCCGACGCCATCGTCGATCGGCCGTCCGGCGACTGACACCCCGCGGTCCTGAGCGGGATCTGTGTCACGCTGCCGCCGGGCTCACGACGGCGAATCGACCGCGGCGCTGCGAGCGGAAGCGGACCAGTCAGCGACCCAGTCGGGCACAACGAGATCGTCCCCGTCGAGGAGAGCGCGGAGATCGTCGGTCACGACGGGGCCGTCGTGTCGCGTCAAGAACTTCGTCCGCACGACGGCGTGCGCGTGCAGGTTTCCGCGTCGAACGAAGGTCTGCTCGGTGTAGCTGCCGTGATCGTCGGAACCGAGGTACCTCGTGCGGAGTTCGAAGCGCTGGCCGACTCGGAGGGGCCTCCGGTAGGTCACCGTTTGCTGCGCCACGACCGCTGCCCAACCTCTGGCCCGGGTGCGACCGAAGATCCCGGTGCGTCGGAGCCACCGCAGTCTGCCGAGATCCATGATCGTGAGGTAGCGGCCGTTGTTCATGTGGCCGTATACGTCGAGGTCCCCGACGGTCACGCGGAAGATGGTGGTGTCGGTCTCGTGGATGTTGAGGCCTCGTCGGAAGCGCTGTCCGAAGAGCACCAGAAGAAGTCGGAAGTACAGGTTCACGGGGCTCCTCGCCGGCGAGTCGTGTCTTGACGGCGCTCGGTTCCGAAGCGCCCGCGGTCGCATGGCCGCGGTCCTGCGGTCGCATCACGCCATACGACCGTATGTCGAAAAGTGGGTCCTGCTCGATGAGGGCATGCTCAGTGAGTGAGGCCTGTTGTGGCAGCCCCGCGATCAGCCTGACCGATGGGGGTGCGCGGGCGGGTGCGTGCCGAGCCGAGCCGAACGGCAGCATCGAACTCCTTGAGGTTCTGTAACGAGCAAAACCATTTTGTACGTTACAGTGAGTCGCATGAGTGAATTGAGCTACGACGTTCTCGTGACCGACGGACCGGAGTGGGCTGGTGACGCACGGCTGCCTGACGGCCGCCCTCTGGTGTGGAACCCAGGCAGCACGGTCCTGATCTCCGGGGCGGAGCACGCGGTGCTCGTTGACGCACCGTTCACCCACGAGCAGATCAAGGCGGTCGGTGATTGGGTCGAAGCGTCCGGCAAGACACTGACGTCCATCTACGCAACCCACGGCCACGGTGACCACTGGTTCGGTGGACACGCCCTGGTGGAGCGGTTCCCGTCGGCGACGGTGGTCGCGACGAAGCAGACGATCGCGATGATGCACCAGGAGGCGACAACGGGCCGCGAACAGCTGTGGGACCAGATCTTCCCGGGGCTGATCCCGGAGGCACCTGTCATCGCGGAAGAGGTTGGCCCCGACGGGTTCGACCTCGAAGGTCATCGGCTGCTCCCCATCGAGGTCGGACACACCGACACCGACGGCACCACAGTGCTCCACGTCCCGGACTTGGACCTCGTCGTCGCTGGCGACAGCGTCTACAACGGGGTGCACCAGTACCTCCTGGAGGGGCCTGGTGGCGGCTTCGAGCACTGGCTCGCAGCGCTCGACGTCATCGAAGCACTCGGAGCCCATCACGTCGTGGCAGGCCACAAGAACCGGGCACTGGCGGACAGCCCCGAAACCATCGCCGAAACCCGGATGTACCTGCGCGACGTCATGGCGCTGCTCGATGACGGTGTCACCCCGGAGCGGTTCCTGCAGGAGATGACCACCCGCTACCCTCACCACCTCAATCTCAGCCCTGTCTGGTTCGGTGGTCTCACCCTCCTGGGGGGAGCGGCTTAATGCTCGAGGGCACCGCGACGACCCGGTACGAGGCGAACCCCGCACCGGGTGACCTCGCGCTCCTGCAGGACCTCGTCAACACCGTCAGCGTCGGCCCCGGGGCTGACCTCCTGGGATCCACCGACAGCGCAACGACCTGGCTGGCGTCGATCGGCACCGGCACCGGGGCCGGCGTCGACGTTGACTCCCTCGAACGCCTGCGTCGCCTACGGACAGCCCTCAGGCGACTGCTCGGTGACGGGCCCGCGGAACACCATCAGCCAGTGGATCTCGCCCTCCGCCTGCGCCTCGACGACAACGGCATCACCGTGCCGCACGACGGCGGTGACTTCATCGAGGCGAAAGTCGCAGTCGCGCTGCTCGAAGGGCGCGCCACGGGTGCACTCTCGCGGCTCAAGTTGTGCGCGAACCCGGACTGCCAGGTCGCGTTCTTCGATCAGTCCAAGAACGGGGCCGGCAAGTGGCACTCGTCGGCCCGCTGCGGCAACGCGGCCCGCGTCCGTGCACACCGAGACAGGACCATCAGCCGAACCGACACGAACTCGTCAACCAGTTGAGTCCGCTCCAACTTGACACCCCGCAACACAACTCCGCAGACACAGCAGATCGGAACAAACGCATGACCTCCAAGACCTGGTTCATCACTGGCGCCGGCCGCGGCTTCGGCCGGCAGTTCACGGTTGCCGCCCTCGAACGCGGCGACCGCGTCGCAGCGACCGCTCGGGACCTCGCCGCACTCAACGACCTCGCCGCCACCCACGGCGACCGCTTCTTCGCCATCGCACTCGACGTCACCGACGCCGCCGCCGTCCACGCGGCGGTCGACGCGGCGGCCGAACGCTTCGGCACGCTCGACGTCGTCGTGAACAACGCCGGGTACGGCCTGTTCGGGATGGTCGAGGAACTCAGCGAAACCGAACTCCGCCAGCAGTTCGACGTCAACTTCTTCGGCGCGTTCAACGTCACGCAGGCGGCGCTGCCCGTCCTGCGCGCTCAGGGAAGCGGCCACATCGTGCAGATCTCCACCATCGGCGGGGTCATCGCGTTCCCCGGCCTCGGCGGGTACAACGCCTCCAAGTGGGCACTCGAGGGCCTCTCGGACGCCCTCGCCCAGGAAGTAGCCCCGTTCGGGATCAACGTCACCCTGGTCGAACCGGGGCAGTACGGCACCGACTGGGCAGGATCGAGCGCTGTCAACGCCACCCCGAACTCGGCGTACGAGGACGCCCACCGCGCAGCCGAGGCGGCCGAAAGGAAGCGACCGGTCGAGTGGCTGGGCAAGCCCGAGGCCGTCGGCGCAGCCATGTTGGAGCTCGTCGACAACCCGACCCCGCCGCTCCGCGTCTTCTTCGGCGCCGCACCGACCGTTGTCGTCCCCCAGGTCTACGCCGCCCGACTGGCGGAGTGGGAGTCCTGGAAGGAGTTCTCCGTCCGAGCGAACGGCTGAGCCGCACCACGACCACCGCTCATCCCGGTCGTCAAGGAGCGCGAAGCGTCCGCCCGAGCCGCAGTCACCAAGAGAAGGCAGATATCGACATGACCGAAGTATCAGGACCGGGGCTCGTTGCCATCGCAGGCGCGACGGGGCGTGTCGGCAGGGTGATCACCGACGGGCTCTCCGCTGCCGGCACCGCGGTACGTGCACTCAGCCGGACACCCGCAGCGCAAAACGCTGGCACCCAGACCACGAGCGTCCACATCGACTACGCGGACCCCGAGTCGATCGCGTCCGCTGTCAACGGCGCCGACGTGCTGGTCATCAGCCTCGGCAGCTCCAACGACCAAGCCCACCAGGAAATCGCCCTCATCGACGCGGCCGCTCGCGCCGGGGTCGAACACGTCGTCAAGGTCAGCTCGTGGAGCTGGCCCTCCCGCATGCACCCAATCGACTGGCATCTGCAGGTGGAGGACCATCTCGGCGCGGTCGACATCGGTTACAGCGTGCTGCGCCCCATGACCTTCAGCGCCGTCATCGGAGGTCAGGCCGGACTCATCAAGAGCGACCTGTGGGGAGGCGCTGCCGGCACGCTTCCCGCGAACCTCATCGACGTGCGCGACGTCGGAGACGTCGCGACACGCCTGATCCTGAGCGGTGCAGCGAGCGGCTCGGTCCGCAGGGCTTACCACCTCACCGGACCCGACGGGCTGAACATGGACGCCATAGCAGAGCTCATCTCGGAAGCGATCGGGCGCACCGTGACCTACACGCACCGAACCCCTGACGAACAGCGAGCCCTGCTGCTGTCACTCGGACTGCCGGAGATGGTCGTGGGGCTCCTCGTGAGCATCGACGTCGAAGCCCTTGCGTCTGGCGCCAGCACCGAAACGACGTCCACTGTGGAAGATCTGCTGGGCCGGCCTGCCCGCTCGATCCCGGACTGGGTCGCGGAAAACGCCGAGCTCTTCCGCTGATCTCGTCCGGTAGCCGATCGGCTATCGAGACGGTCCGCGTGGGCCGGATTCGCGGCGTGCTCGGCGTCGGCGAGCGGTTAGACAACACCGTTCGGTTCGCCGTTGAACTCCCAAGGGTCGTTCTGGATGCGCATGTTCACGAGATGGGGCTCGGGTAGGTCGTCCGGGATGCGGTGCTCATCGCTGGGGTGGCAGTAGAGCCATCGGCTTGCGTGGCCGATCGTGTGCTCGTTGAAGAAGCGCTCGTAGGCGGTCGTGCCTACAGGGACGAGTGTGTCTCGCAGGCCCTGGTGCACCTCATCGACGGGGACCAGGCCTTGGAACGGCGTCGGGTCTCCCATGATGAGTCCAAGCTTCCGAGTCAAGGGCATTGCGATGCCCCAAGCGGTCATGTATCCGACCCCTTCCCACTCGTCAGCGTCGGGCTGTGCGACCAAGCTCACCGGGGAGTCGGAGGTGACTAGCGACCTGCGATCGAATCGGACCAGCGTCCAAGGTCGTCCGACCAGGTATTTCAGAAGGCCGTCGGCGGTCTTCAGCATCTGTTCGGCGAACTCCCCATGACTGACTTGTACGGGCGGCCCCTCGGGGCGCATTGCTTCATCCCACAGCTGTTGCACTTTCTCCTCGGGGACGGTCCTTCCGTCGTGCTCGAGCCGAGCCTTGAACCGATCTCGTCCCCCGAAGCCAATCTCAAGCCGTGCGGCGAAAGCAGCGAGCGAGTCTGCCGTTCTTCGGTTCACCTGTGTCCGGGTTGCTTGCAACGCGATGAAGTACCCCAAGGCAGTGCGATCTGCGACGTCAAGTGGCCATCGGCCTTCTGCCTGCGCTGCACGACAGGCGGGGCACCAATCAACGCCGTCTGTTGAGCAGTCCCACCCGTACGATTCCGCGTGGCCGCGCGCACCGTTGTCCCGCTCGCGGACACCAGTGCCCCGCACGGCTCAGGGATCGGTCAGGGTGCCCCGGACGATCGAGTCACCGGAGTGCGCCGGATCGCCGTCGTCGGCCTCGGCCGAGACGTCCACGACGGGGAACTCCGCGGTGTCGACGCCGTCGGGCACCGTGAAGCGGCCCTGGTCGCCGTCGAGGTAACCGACGCTCACCAGTCCGCCGAGGTCCGACCGCATCATCCAGACCTCGCGCAGCGGACCGGTGCCGGAGCGACCGCGCTCTCCGTGCAGGTCGACGAGCAGGGTCACCCGGCCGTCCTGGTCACGTTCGAGTTCGGCGCGGCCGGTCGTCCCCGACCAACCGGGCAGCGCTGCGAGCTCGGTGTTCGCCAGGACGGTCTCGGTGTCGCCGCGGGGGAGTCCGGGGACGACCCCCGACGCCACACCGATGCCGAGGACGACGGCGAGGACACCGACGCCGGCGATCACCAGCGCCAGGACACGGCGACGACGCGGACGGGATCGGGGTCGGCGTGCCACGGCGTGGTGCTGCGCGCCAGTCCGGGTCCCGTCGGGCGCCCCTTCGGATGCGCGTTCGGCCGCTCGTCCTGGATCGGTCGCCGGCGCCGCGGCCTGCTGCGGCGTCCGGGCGACCTCGGCCGCGATCCGGTCCCACACGTGCTCCGGGGGCGCGGCCAGCGTGACGTCCTCGGACGCCCGGGTCACCGCGGCGACCCGCTGCAGCGCGGCCACCTCGTCGCGGCACCGGTCACAGGACGCCAGGTGCTCGGCGACGTCGTCCGCGGCGACCTGGTCGGAGACCGCGAGCATCGCCAGCGTCTCGTCGTCGACGTGCTTCATTCGATCACCTCCAGACGTGTTCGGAGCCGAGCCAGACTTCGGTGGATGTGGCTCTTGACGGTGCCCAGCGGCAGTTCGAGCCGTTCGGCGATCTCACGATGGCTGAGGTCGTCGTAGAACGCCAGTCGCATCACGCGCCGTGGGACCTCGTCGAGCCGCTCGAGCTCGCCGGCGACCAGGGCGCGTTCGGCCAGGTCGAAGGCCGGTTCCGGCGCCGGGGTGGTCTCCTCGACCACGTCCGGGTCGGCGGCGCTGGCGTGCCGTCGGCGCTCGTTCTGCGCGTCGGCGATGCAGTTCCGGGTGATGCCGACCAGCCACGCGCCGAGCGGGGCGCGGCCGGGGTCGTAGCTCGTGCTGCGCTGCCAGGCCTTCACGAAGACCTGCTGCGTGACGTCCTCCGCGGCGGCCGGGTCGGCCAGGGCGCGCAGGGCCAGCGAGTACACGAGCGACGACCACCGTTCGTAGACGGCTCGCAGGGCGTGCTCGCCCCCGGCGCGGAACGCGTCCGAGAGCTCGCTGTCGTCCGAGAGGATGGTCGTCACGTCTTCCTGTCGCTGGCGCGGTCGTCGTCGACCACGATCCGATCGTAGGGGGCGGATCGTCGCCACGGTCAGGCCGGGACCGCGGTGACGATGAGGTTGCTCTCGTAGTGTCCGGTGGCTGCGTCGAACGTCCCGCCGCAGGTCACCAGGACGAGCCGTCGTGGTCCGTCGTCACGGAACACCTCGCCCCAGGGGAGTCCCTGCTTCTCGAGCATGCTGACGGAGTCGATGCGCCACGCGGTCTCGGCACCGTCCGCGTCGGTCAGGGTGACCCGGGTGCCGGTCGGGGCGTCGCCGAGCCGGGAGAACGGGCCGATGCCGTAGCCGACCGCGTCGACGTGGGCCGCGATGACGACGGTGCCCTCGGTGGACGACGGTGCGGCACCGAACCGGTACCAACCCGCGGTGGCCGGGTCGGGCGGGAGCGCCATGGCGCCGTCCTCGTCGACCCCCTCGGGGCGGATCGGCGCGCGGATGCCGGCGTGGTCGACCGTGATGGTGGTGGGGGCGGGGGCGTCCCGGACCGGGGGGATCGTGGCGGCATGCTGCGGGACCTCGGTCGAGAACGCCGACGGGACCGGTGAGGGGGTGGTGGTCGGCAGGACGGACGGCTGCCCGCCGGGGGTGGTCCCGGCCGACGAGCACCCGGTCAGGGCGGCGGCCGCCACGGCGACGACGAGCGTCACCGTGGCGGACCGCACGACGGGGCGTGGCACGTTCAGCGGCGGGTCGCTGCGTGCCGGCGGCGGAGCACCACGGCCCCGATCGCGGCAGCGGCGGCCAGTGCGGCCGCCGCTGCGCCGACCAGGGGCAGGGGGTCCTGGTCGTTCGTGGCCACGAGACCGGCGTTCCCGGCGGGGACGCCGTTCGGCGTGCCACCGAGGTCCGCGATCGTCTGCGTGGCGAGGGCGAGGTTGTCGTCGTCCAGGCTGCCCCAGGCGTAGACGATGGTCGACGAGCCCGCGGTGACCGCGACGTCCGCCGGGCCGATCACGGGGTCGGTGGTCCCGGTGGCGGCGACGGTCGCCGACACGGTGCCGGCCGGCAGTTCGAGTGCCTGCTCGTCGGGGTTCGACAGGTTCGACACGACGGCCTTCCCACCGGCGAGGACGTCGACGGCCGGTGCTGCGGCGACGTGCCGGACGACCAGGCGTCCTTGGCCGGCGGCGACGGCCGAGGTGTCGTTGGTGAACACCGTGGCGGTCAGCGACCCGTCCGTGGCGTCGTGGGCGACGGCGGTGTAGTTGCCGCCGGCGTCGAACGAGACGTCCGCCGGGCCGATGATCGGCTTCGACGCGTCGGTGGCGTCCGAGGCGGTGATCGCGAGCTGGTGTGCACCGGCCGGCACCATCATCGGGCCGGCGAGGGTGCCCGGGGTGAAGTCGTCGATGGCCCGTTCGCCGTCGAGGTACACGTCGACGGTGACGTCGGGGACGGCATGGAGGACCGAGAGCGTCGCCTCGCCGGTGGCGGCGGTCGCAGCGGTCGCGGGCAGTACGGCCGCAGCGGCGGCGAACAGGACACCGGCGCTGAGGCCGGTGGCGAGTGTCTTGCGCATGACGTGTCTCCTTCGGGCCTGTCCGGGCCGGTGCGGACGACGTCGTCCTCGACGTCGTACCCCCACTACCGCCGGAGCACCCCGATCGGATGCAGCGATTTCCTGGGGATCACCTGAGACGGCCAGAACGCGTCGCTAACGCACCCGTCGCACCCGCCGATAGTCCTCCGTGCAGGCCCACGGACGGGCCGGCATCCCGCCCCACGGACGGCGGCGGGACGATCGAGAACCAGGACGGGCCATGATCGTCGTCACACGACTGAACGGCAGCGGATTCGCTGTGAACCCCGATCTCGTGGAGCGCATCCAGGAGACGCCGGACACGACGCTCATCATGGTCGACGGCGCGAAGTACATCGTGCGGGAGTCGATGGCCGACGTCATCGACCTGATCGCCGCGTACCGCGCACGCATCGTCGGCATGGCCTACGGCACCGACCAGGCCCCCCGCACGAACACCGGCCCGCAGCCGACGCTCGCCCCGGTCGCCGCGCTCCGCTCCACGCAGCACGGCCGCGCGCTGGACGGGGGTCGCTGACGTGGACATCGCAACGATCGTCGGCATCCTGCTCGCCTTCGGCGCCCTGTTCGGCATGGTCCAGATGGAGCACGTCGAGCTCGGGGGACTCTTCCTGCCCGCCCCGATGCTGCTCGTGTTCGGTGCCACCATCGGCTGTGGCATCGCCAGCACCACGCTGAAGGACGCGATCGCCAGCTTCAAGGCCGTGCCGAAGGCGTTCACCGGCAAGGTCACCCCGCCGGCGTCGGTCATCGACGACGTCGTCGGGCTCGCCGAGACCGCCCGCGCCAACGGCCTGCTCGCCCTCGAGCAGGAGGCCGACAAGCACGACGACCCGTTCATGAAGAAGGCGCTGCAGAACATCGCGGACGGCACCGACGGCGACGAGCTGCGGATCCTGCTCGAGGACGAGATCGAGTCGAACGCGGCCCCGACCCGGAGCGCGAGTGCGTTCTTCATGGGCCTCGGCGGCTTCGCCCCGACCGTCGGCATCATCGGCACCGTGGTCTCGCTGACCCACGTGCTCGCGAACCTCGGCAAGCCGGACGAGCTCGGACCGCTGATCGCCAGCGCGTTCGTCGCCACCCTGTGGGGCCTGCTGACCGCGAACTTCATGTGGCTGCCGATCGGCGGCAAGCTGCGCAAGCTCGCCCAGCTCGAGTCGGACCGTCAGACGCTCCTGATGGAGGGGCTGCTCGCGGTGCAGGCCGGCAGCCAGCCCCGTCTGCTCGGCGAGCGGCTGAAGGCCATGGTCCCGCCCGCCGCCCGCGCCGACACGGGTGGCAAGCCCGGCAAGGCAGGCAAGAAGGCCGACGCGGCCGACGACCAGCAGCTGGCGGCCTGACCGTGAGCGCCAACCCCCGGGGCCGCGGCCGCGGTCGCGCGAAGAAGTCCCACGACGAGGCCGAGCACCCCGACGAGCGCTGGATGGCGTCGTACATGGACATGATCACGGTGCTGATGTGCATGTTCCTCGTGCTCTTCGCGATGTCCACCGTCGACCAGGAGAAGTACATCCAGCTGAAGCAGTCGCTCGCCACCGGCTTCGGCGAGGTCGACTCGCAGAAGATCGACACCGCGAGCGGCACCGTCGTGACGAAGGACCAGGTCGAGGACGGCTCCGGCTACTCGACGGACAAGTCCCAGGCCGACCACTCGACCGCCTCGTCGGGCACGAAGGACACCAACGTCGACCCCGCGTCGACGGTGGTGCCGACCACGGCGAGCAAGCAGGACCTCGCCGAGGCGAAGCGCGAGCTCGACGACCTGACGAAGCTCGAGCGTGCGATCCAGCGCAACCTGGCGAAGGCGGGTCAGACCGAGAACGTCCAGTTCACCGTGGACGCCCGCGGCCTGATCGTCCGGTTGATCGGCAGCGAGACGTACTTCGGCACGAACAGCGCGGACCTGTCCGACCAGGCGCGGTCGATCATGGACGCGATCGCGCCGGTGCTGAAGACCTCCGCCCACGACGTCAGCGTCGAGGGCCACGCCGACCAGCGGAACTCGACCGCGCCGTACGCCACCAACTGGGAGCTCAGCGCCGCGCGGGCGACCGGGGTCCTGCGCGACCTGGTCGAACGGGGCGGGATGCCCGGCGACCACGTGCAGAGCGTCGGGTTCGGGTCGAGCCGACCGCTGGCGAAGGGCGGCACGGACCGGGACCTCGCCCTGAACCGGCGGGTCGACATCGTGGTCCTGTCGAACGCCGACCAGGACGTCAGCGCCCTCATGCCAGCGCTGGCCAAGGCGCAGGACGGAGCACAGCAGGGCTGAGACACGCAGCGCAGCAGGGCTGGGACACGCAGCGCAGCAGGGCTGGGACACGCAGCGCGCGGAGCGCACGAGCGCTGCCGCCACCGCCCCACTACGGGGTACAGCACTGACGGGTGCCCCACAGGTGACCGATAGACGCACCCGTGACCGAGACCCTGCCAGCGCCCGAGGTGTACGACTTCGCGCGCCCGTCGACGCTGGCCCGTGAGCACGCCCGGGTCCTCGAGCTCGCCTTCGAGACGTTCGCGCGCCAGTGGGGCACGCAGCTGACGGCAAAGGTCCGCGCGGTCAGCCAGGTCACCTGCGAGCAGGTGGAGATGACGACGTACGACGAGTACGCCGCGTCGCTGCCCGCGCTCACCGGCATGGTGCTGCTGCCGATCACCGGCCTGACCCCGAAGGGCGTGCTGCAGGTCCCGCTCGACGCCGCGCTGACGTGGGTGTCCCACGCGCTGGGCGCCTCGAAGCCGCTGCCGACGCCGGACCGCACCTTCACGCCCATCGAGCAGGCCCTGGTCCGCAAGATCGTCGAGGACGCCCTCGACGACCTCCGCTACTCGTTCGGCGGGCTGCTCGCGCAGGACGTCACGGTCGGCGGGTTCCAGTTCAACAGCCAGTTCGCCCAGGCCGCGCAGAAGGGCGACCTGATGATCGTCGCCTCGTTCTCGATCCGGGTCGGCGACCGCATCGCCCCCGGCACGCTGGCCCTGCCGGCCGAGGCCGTCCTGCCGCAGCTCGGCGAGGCCGCAGCGCACGTGTCGCCCGCCGACGCCCGAGCCCTGCTCGACGCGCAGCTCGAGAGCGTGCCCGTGGGCGTCAGCCTGCGCTTCGCCCCGGCCGCGGTCCTGCCGACGCAGGTCCTGCGGCTCGCCGTCGGCGACGTCCTGCCGCTGCCGCACCCGCAGCACCGGCCCCTCACCATCGCGGTCGACGGCGAACCCGTCGGCACCGCCGCGGTCGGCGCGAACGGCTCGCGCCTCGCCGGCATCGTCGTCACCACCACGAGCACGGAGCAGCACTGATGACCGAAACGACCACCCTCCACACCGCAGCGGCCGAGTCGCTCGCGGCGCAGCTCCCGACGGCCGCCCCCTTGACCGCGGTGCTCCTGCCTGGAGGCGCGACACCGGTCGTGCTCGACGCGGTGACGGACGCCGTGGTCGCCTCGTTCGTCGGCGGCCTGTCGGCCGACCTGGCGCTCGTGCTCACCGACCTCGAGTCGATCACGGCCGCCGGAGGCACCGACCACGGCATCGTGGCCGTCACGGACGTCCTGCGTCCGTCGCTCGAGGCCGCGGCCGGGGTCCTCGGCGTCGGGGTGCTCGGCGAGGCGAACCGCGAGTCGGCCGCGTCGCTGCTGGCCGACCCGGACACCGTCGTGTTCGAACTGGCCGCCGGTGGCCTGCCCGCCGGGTGGTTCGGCATCCGGATCCGCGAGAACGGCACGGTGTCGGCGCCCGTCGTGGCGAACCTGCCCGCGGGCAACCTCGGCCGGATCAACAACGTCGAGATGACCCTGACGGTCGAGATCGGCCGCACCCGGATGTCGGTCCGCGACGTGCTCGGCATGGAGCCCGGCGCCGTCGTCGAGCTCGACCGCAGCGCCGGTGCCCCCGCCGACGTCCTGCTGAACGGCCGCCTCATCGCGCACGGCGAGGTCGTCGTCGTCGACCAGGACTACGCGGTCCGGATCACCCGCATCCTCGACGTCGCCGAAACGGTCTGACCCGCGCGTGGACACCCTCGTCGTCACCCTCCGCGTCGCGCTCTCGCTCGGCGTCGTGCTCGCCCTCATGTGGGTGCTGCACCGCGCGAGCCGCAAGCGCTTCTCGGGCAAGCCGTCGGGCCGTCGTGCCGCGACCGTCGAGGTCGTCGGTCGACAGGGCATCGGTGGCAAGGCGAGCGTCGTCGTGGTCGACGTCGAGGGGGAGCGGCTCGTGCTCGGCGTGTCCGAGCACGGGGTCAACCTGCTCACCAGCGGGCAAGCGCCCGCGCCGGAACTCACCATCGTGACCGGACCGGTGGCGCTGCCCGTGCGTCCCGCCCCGTCGGCCGACGCGTTCGGTCGGGAACTCGCGCAGCAGTCGGACGCCACCACGGGCCTCCCGGCAGACACGGACGACGTGACCCGCACGACCGACGCGACCAGCGCCGTCGCGCCGCTGCCGATGCGCCCGCGCAACCGTCGCCCGCAGCGCGCCGTGCCGAGCGCGCAGCAGCTGCAGGGCTCGATCCTGTCGGTCGACACCTGGCGCCAGGCCGCCGCTGCGCTGCGGAACCGGCGGGCCGGGTGACCGTGGCAGGGCCGCACCGTCTGGCACGGTCGGGTCGACTCGTCGCCCTCGTCCTGCTCGGCCTGGCGGTCGTGGCCGGGTTCCTGATGCTCACGACGACCGGTGCGCATGCCGCCGGTGTCGTCGAACCCACCGCCCCGGCGACCCCGACCGCCCCCGCGACCGGTGACTTCAGCGTCAGCGTGAACGGCCCGGACGGCACCCCGTCGTCGGCCGTGGTGACGCTCATCGGCATCACGCTGCTGAGCGTCGCACCCGCGCTGATGCTCATGATGACGTCGTTCACGAAGATCTTCGTCGTGCTCGCGATGACCCGGAACGCGCTCGGGCTGCAGTCGATCCCGCCGAACCAGGTGATCGCCGGACTGGCACTGTTCCTGTCGCTGTTCGTGATGGCACCGGTGCTCGGGCACATCAACGACGACGCCCTGCAGCCCTACCTGGCCGGGCACCTCGACTTCAACCAGGCCGTCGAGATCGGCACGAAGCCCCTGCGGACCTTCATGCTCCACCAGACCCGCGACGAGGACGTCGCCCTGATCACCCGCGCCGCCGGCCTGGACAACCCGAAGTCGATGGCGGATGTGCCGATGACGACGGTGATCCCGGCGTTCATCATCTCGGAGCTCCGCAGCGCGTTCATCATCGGGTTCGTCATCTTCATCCCGTTCCTGGTGATCGACCTCGTCGTCTCCGCAGCCCTGATGTCGATGGGCATGATGATGCTCCCGCCGGTCATGATCTCGCTGCCGTTCAAGATCCTGCTCTTCGTGCTGGTCGACGGCTGGGGCCTCATCATCACGTCGCTCATCGAGAGCTACCACGTTGTCTAGGGGGCACGCATGAACCAGCAGGCAGTCATCGACCTCGTGCTCCAGGCGCTCCTGGTGTCCGGCAAGCTCGCCGCCCCGGTGCTCATCACCTCGCTCGTCGTCGGCTTCGCGATCTCGCTGTTCCAGTCGGTGACGCAGATCCAGGAGGTCACGCTCTCGTTCGTGCCGAAGGCCGTCGCCGTCGCGATCGCCCTGGTGGTCTGCGGCAACTGGATGATCTCGGAGATGATCGCGTTCACGCACGTCGCCTTCGACATGATCCCGAAGCTGCTCGGGGCCGGTTGATGGAGCTCAGCATCGACGCCGACCGTCTGGAGGCGACCATGCTCGCCGGCGTCCGGCTCGTCGCGTTCTTCGTCATCGCGCCGCCGTTCTCGTACCGGGCGTTCCCCGGCACCGTCAAGGTGATCCTCGGGCTGGGGCTCGCCATCGGCGTCGCCCCGCGTGTCGCCGTCGGCTACGAGTCGCTCGACACGGGGCCGTTCCTGCTCGCCCTGCTCACCCAGCTCGTCGTCGGGCTGTCCCTCGGGTTCCTGGTGTTCCTGGTGTTCGCCGCCGTCCAGTCGGCGGGTGCCCTCATCGACCTGTTCGGCGGGTTCACGCTCGCGCAGGCGTTCGACCCGCAGTCCCAGGTCAACGGCGCCCAGTTCACCCGCCTGTTCCAGATGACCGCGCTCGCGCTGCTCTTCACCTCGGGCGGCTACCAGCTCATCGTCGGCGGTCTGGTGCGGTCGTTCGACGCGGTGCCGCTCACCGGCACCTTCGCGGTGGACGGACTCGCGTCGATGCTCGTGACCGCGATGTCGCAGATGTTCCTCGCCACCCTGCAGATCGCCGGCCCGCTCGTCGTCGTGCTGTTCCTGGCCGACGTCGGCCTCGGGCTGCTGACCCGCGTGGCACCGGCGCTCAACGCGTTCCAGATGGGCTTCCCGATCAAGATCGGCCTGACCGTCCTGTTCGCCGGCGCGCTCTTCATGGCCCTGCCCTCGGTGGTGTCCTCGCTGACCGGCGACGCCGTCGAGGCGATCACGGGACGGGGGTGACGACGTGTCCGACAGCGGAGAACGTTCCGAACAGGCAACCCAGCAGCGGATGCGCGAGGTCCACGAGAAGGGCCAGATCGGTCGCTCGCAGGACCTCGGCGCGTGGATCGGGATCGCCGTCGCGGCGCTCATGATCCCGGCCGCGATCGGCAACGCCGCGGCCGCCGGACAGGACCAGCTGCTCGCCGTGCAGCGGGTCATCGAGGACCCCGAGCTCGGTGCCGTGCAGGCCCTGCTCGCCGACGCCCTCGGTTCGATGGGTGCGACCCTCGGCCCGATGCTCGCGGTCGTCGCGGTCGCGGTGCTCGCCGCCGCCGTGACCCAGGGCGGGGTGCACTTCCGCAAGATGACGCCGCAGCCCGACCACTTCGATCCCGTCGCCGGACTGAAGCGCGTGTTCGGCACCCAGGCGCTCTGGAACGGCGCGAAGGCGCTGCTCAAGACCGCCGTCGTCGGACTCGTCCTCTGGTTCGCGGTGCAGGGGCTCATGCCGGTCCTGATGACGAGCGGCTCGCTGCCGCTGTCGGCCGTGCTCGAGGCCGCCGCCGCCGGGTCCGGCACCCTGCTGCGCGCCGCGATCGTCGCCGGGCTCGTCCTCGCAGCCCTCGACGTGTTCGTGGTGATCCGCCGCAACCGGAAGCGCACGATGATGACCAAGCGCGAGGTCAAGGACGAGAACAAGCGGAGCGACGGCGACCCGCTGGTGAAGTCGCAGCGCCGCTCCCGCCAGCTCGCGATGAGCCGCAACCGGATGATCCAGGCCATCGGCACCGCGGACGTCGTGATGACGAACCCGACCCACTACGCCGTCGCGATCAAGTACGAGCCGGGCAAGTCCGCGCCCCGGGTGGTGGCGAAGGGGGCCGGCCCGGTCGCCGACGTGATCCGCGCCCGTGCCGAGGAAGAGCGGGTGCCGATCGTCCGCGACGTCCCGCTCACCCGGGCCCTGCACGCCGCGTGCGAGCTCGGGCACGAGATCCCCGTCGACCTGTACACGCCGGTGGCCCGGGTCCTGTCCTTCGTGATGGCGCTCAAGGCCCGCGGCACCGCTGCCGGCACGCACGCACCGCCGCGGCCGACCACCCCGGACGAGGTCGCGAGCGTCATCGACCCCGCCACCCTGACCGGTGACCTCCGCCCCCGCAAGCTCCGCGTACCGCGCACCGCAGAGAACCAGACCGAAGGACTCCCCGCATGAACCGCAAGGACCTGCCGAAGCTCGTCGTCCCGGTGTTCATCGTCGGCATCATCCTGCTGCTGATCCTGCCGGTGCCGTCGTTCCTGCTCGACTTCCTGATCATCATCAACATCCTGCTGGCGCTGGTGATCCTGCTCACGACGCTCTTCGTGAAGAAGCCGCTCGACTTCTCGGTGTTCCCGTCCCTGCTGCTCGTCGCGACGCTGTTCCGCCTCGGCCTCAACGTGGCGTCCACCCGGCTGGTGCTCGGCGAGGGCTTCGCCGGTGACGTCATCCAGGCGTTCGGCCACGTCGCCGTCTCCGGGTCGATCATCATCGGCGCGGTCATCTTCCTCATCCTCATCGTCATCCAGTTCGTCGTGGTGACGAAGGGTGCCGAGCGCGTCGCCGAGGTCGGGGCACGCTTCACCCTCGACGCGATGCCGGGCAAGCAGATGGCGATCGACGCCGACCTGAACGCCGGGCTGATCACCGACCAGGAAGCCAAGGAGCGCCGTGCCGCGGTGTCCGCCGAGGCCGACTTCTACGGCGCGATGGACGGTGCGTCGAAGTTCGTCAAGGGCGACGCGATCGCCGGCATCCTGATCATCATCATCAACCTGATCGGCGGCATCGCGATCGGCATGCTGCAGAACGGGCTGTCCGTCACGGACGCGCTGTCGAAGTACGGCATCCTGACGATCGGTGACGGCCTGGTGACGCAGATCCCGGCGCTGTTGATGGCGGTGTCGACCGGCATGATCGTCACCCGGTCCGGCGCGGAGTCCGAGATGGGGTCCTCGGCTGCGACCCAGCTGTCGCAGTCGCGGAACGCCCTGATGATCGCCGGTGTCGCCGCGATCGCGATGGGGTTCATCCCCGGCATGCCGATCCTGCCCTTCCTGCTCGTCGGCGCGACCCTGCTCTTCACGGGCTGGCGCATCGGCCGGAACGCCGCCCGGGCCGAGGCCGACGCCGCCCAGCAGCAGGCACTCGCGGCCGCTGCGCCGACCGGCGACACCCCGGAGGACCTGCTCGAGCAGATGCGCGTGCACGCCCTCGAGATCCTGCTCGCCCCCGACCTGGTCGACATGGTCTCCGGCGCCTCCGACGACCTGCTCGGCCGGGTGCGTGCGCTCCGCCGCAAGATCGCGATCGACATGGGCATCGTCGTCCCGCCGGTCCGCACCCGCGACTCGATCGACCTGCCGCCGTCGACGTACGCCATCCGGATCGCCGGGGTCGAGGCCGGTCGGGGCACCGCGCCCGCCCGCAGCGTCCTGGCGCTCGGCGACCACCTGGACGGCCTGCCCGGCACCTCGACCGTCGAGCCGGTGTTCGGCCTGACCGGCAAGTGGGTGCCCGCCGAACTCCGGCACGCCGCCGAGATGACCGGCGCGACCGTCATCGACCGGGTCTCCGTGCTCGTCACCCACCTGCAGGCGGTCATCGGTGATAACGCCGCGCGCCTGCTCACCCGCGAGGACGTCAAGGTCCTGACCGAGGGCGTCAAGCAGGTCAACCCCGCCGCGGTCGAGGAGCTCGTCCCCGGCATGCTCTCGATGGCCGAACTGCAGCGGGTGCTGCAGGGCCTGCTCGCCGAGCGCGTGCCGATCAACGACCTCGGCCGGATCTGCGAGGCCCTCACGCTCCGCGCCAAGGTGTCGACCGACCCCGAGGGGCTCGTCGAGTCCGCCCGTGCGGCCCTCGGACCGGCCCTCGCCGCCCGGCACACCGACGCCGGCACCCTGCGCGTCATCATGATCGACCCGATGCTCGAGCAGTCGATGCTCGAGGGGCTCCGGCCGTCCGAGCAGGGCAGCCAGATCGTGCTCGACGCGCACCGCATCGAGCAGGTCCTGGGCTCCGTCCGCGACGCCGTGCGCTCCGTGGAGGACCAGGGGCTCTCCGCCGTCCTGGTCTGCGCCCCGCAGCTCCGCCCGGCCGTGCACCGCATGGTCGCCGCCCAGTCGAACGGGCTCCCGGTGCTGTCGTACCAGGAGGCCACCGCCGCGGGCTCCACCATCGAGACCGTGGGAGTGGTCCGTGCCGCCGACCCGATTGCAGCGTAGCGGCGCCACGCTCGAGTCCGTCCGCGACGCGGTCCGGACCGAGTTCGGTGCGGGTGCGCGGATCGTCGCGGCCGAACGCGTGACCACGCCGGGCTTCGGCGGACTGTTCCGCAAGGCGCACGTCGAGGCCACCGTCGAGGTGCCGGAACCGGGGGACCAGCCCACCGCCCGGGTCGTCATCGCCGACTCGCCCGTGCAGCGCGTCGGCATCGCCGCGCTGCTCGCCGACGCCGAGGCGGCCGAGGCACGCATCGCCGGCACCGACGGCACCGCGACGACGCGGGCCGACGCCTTCGCGTCGGTGCTCGACGGGTTCCAGGCGGACGGGATCACGCCGAGCGTCCCGCGCCCGACGCACGCGCCCGCCGAGCCGGACGTGCCCACCGGGGTCGACCCGCGCCTCCAGGCCGCCGTCGACGCGCAGACGGTGGCCGACACGCAGGCGGGGGCCGTCGCGCAGCCGGTCGTCGAGACCCGGTCGGGAGGCCCGTCCCGCGTCCTCGACGCGCCCTCGCCTGCTCCGGTGGCCCGGTCCACCGCGCCCGCCGTACGGTCCGCGGACGGTGACCTGGTGCTCCTGGTCGGGCGGCCGAACGACGTCGACGCCGCCGCCGGACTCTTTGCGGTGCGGCACGCGCTCCGCCCGACGGACGCCGCCGACCGCCGTGCCGCGATCCTGGCGCGGGCCGACGGTGTCCGGGACGGTCACGCGGTGCTCGCCGTCGCCGCGTGGGACGACCGGGCGACCGGCGACGCGCTGCAGGCCGACCAGGTGTGGGTCGTGGTCGACGTCGGGCGGAAGCCGGCGGACTCGGCCGCGATGGTGTCCGCGGTGGCCTCGCGGCTGCCCGTGGTCGGTGTCGTGGCGATCGGTGCGGGGGAGACCGCCACGCCCGGGTCGGTGGACCTGCTGGGGCTCCCCGTCGTGTCGCTAGGCTGAACGGGTGCTGGTACTCACGCGGAAGGTCGGCGAGCGGATCCTCGTCGGCGACGACATCGTCATCACGGTGCTCGACTCCCGGGGCGACGGCGTCCGGATCGGCATCGACGCCCCGCGCGGTGTGAAGATCCAGCGCGAAGAGGTCGTGCGTGCGGTCGCCGAGGCGAACGCCGAGGCCGCCGCCGCCGGTGACGACGCCGAGGCGCAGCTGCGCGCGGCGCTCGGGGCGCGTGGCGGGGCTGCCGCGGACGGCTCGACTCCGTCGGAGCCGACCGACTCCTAGCCGTCCGACGCAGCCACGCCCGTCACGGCTGCGGCTGTGTGTCCGTCACGGGCGAGGCTGCACGTCCGTCACGGACGGGGCTTCTTCTCCTGTTCGGGCAGGCGGCCGGCGGCGGCCTCGGCGGCGAACCAGGCACGTGCCTCGTCCTGTCGGGCCTGCTCCGCACCGAGCGCGATCGGCGCCCGGACGTGACCGGGCTCGTACCCGAAGGTCTCGATCAGCTGCGGCACGATGGGCCGGACCCGGGCGACGAGCCGGTCGATGTACGCGGACACCGCACGGGCCCGCTGCGCCGACAGTCGGCCGTGCAGCAGGTACCAGTCCAGGTGCTGCTCGAGCAGGCCGAGCGCGAACAGGTCGCGCAGCCAGACGAGCACGCGTCGGGTGTCGCCCTCGGTGACCTCGTCGAGCGCCTCGGTGAAGGCGTCCCACTGCATGAGCTCGGCGTGCGCCTTCGACGCCTCGATGAGCTCGTGCTGCGAGCGGTTCAGCAGTCGGGCGGCGCGGGCGCGGTCCTTGCCGGCCGAGGCCAGGCGCATGCCGATCTCGGCGACCATCGTGTCGACCCGACCGGCGAGCAGCTCGCGCTGCGTGCGGGGGTCCTGCAGGTCGGCGACGCTGGCGGCCAGGGACCCGCGGTCGGCCACGGTCTGGCCGAGGCGACGGATGCCGGACGCGTCGGCCAGCTTCGACGCCGCGACGGCCGCCACGAACCTCGCGGTGGACGCCGGGTCCTTCGGGGCCTTCGCGCGGAACTCGGTGAGCAGGCGCTTGCCGACGAGCTGCAGCAGCACGGTGTTGTCGCCCTCGAACGTCACGTAGACGTCGAGGTCGGCGCGGAGCCCGGTCAGACGGTTCTCGGCGAGGAACCCGGCACCGCCGCAGGCCTCGCGGGCCTCCTGCAGGGTGTCGAGCGCCGACCACGTCGACATCGACTTGAACGCCGCGGCCTGGGTCTCCAGGTCCTCCCGGCGCTCCGGGGTGTCCTCGCGCCCGCTGAAGACGTCGTCGAAGGTGCGCAGGAGCTTCTCGTGCGCGAACGACTGCGCGAACACCGTCGCCAGGCGCGGGATGAGCCGGCGCTGGTGCCGGCCGTAGTCGAGCAGCACGCCCTCGGTGCCGTCACCGGTGGGGAACTGCCGACGCTGCATCGCGTAGGTCAGGGCGATCTGCAGCGCGATCTTCTGCGCGACGACCGCGGCGCCGTCGAGCGACACCCGGCCCTGCACCAGCGTGCCGAGCATCGTGAAGAACCGGCGGCCGGGCGAGGCGATCGGTGACGAGTAGGTGCCGTCCGCGGCGACGTCGCCGTAGCGGTTCAGCAGGTTCGTGCGGGGGACCCGGACGTGGTCGAACGCGAGCCGGCCGTTGTCGATGCCGTTCAGCCCGCCCTTGGGGCCGTCGTCCTCACCGCTAACCCCGGGCAGGAACGCCCCGTCGGCGTCGCGGAGCGGGACGTAGAACGCGTGCACGCCGTGGTCGACACCGGCGGTCACGAGCTTCGCGAACACGACGGCGGCGTGCCCGTGCAGGGCCGCGTTGCCGATGTAGTCCTTCCACGCACCGCGGAACGGCGTGTGGATCTCGAACTCCTCGGTCGCGGGGTCGTACGTGGCCGTCGTGGCGATGCTCTGCACGTCCGAGCCGTGGCCGGTCTCGGTCATCGCGAAGCAGCCGGGGACCTCGAACGAGACGATGCCCGGCAGGAACTCGCGGTGGTTCGCCTCGGTGCCCAGGTGGTGCACGGCGGACCCGAACAGTCCCCACTGCACCCCGGCCTTGATCTGCATCGACGGATCGGCGACGACGAGTTCCTCGAACGCCGCCAGGTTGCCGCCGTGGTTGTCCTGGCCGCCGAACTCGGTGGGGTAGGGGCGCTGGATCGCCCCGGCGTCGACCAGGGTCCGGAGCTGCTCGAGCACGCGTGCCCGGTGCTCGGGGATCGGCTGGCCCTCGATCTTCTGCATCGCGGGGTCGAGCGCGAGCCGCCGGGAGATCCGCCGGTCCTCGGCCCAGCGTCCGAGCAGGAGCTCCTGCACCAGCTCGACGTCGATGCGGACGTCGGTGTCCGTCCCGGCGGTCGGGGTGCCCGCTGCCGGGTCGCCGGCGGCGTCGGCGTTCGGCGCGGCGTGCTGCGCGGCGTTCTTCGCGTCGACGTCCGGCTTGGTGTCGCTGCCACTGGCGGGGGTGGTGCGCTGGGCGGGTGCGGTGTCGACCATGGGCGGAGTCCTCCTGAACTGCGGTGTCCGTGTTGCTCCGTCCACGCTAGACACCGGTGCCGACAGTGGCGGGAACGCCGTGCGGGCCGCACAACCCCGTGTCGCCCGTGCCGTCACGAGGTCGTGGGAACCCTCCAAAGACATGAGCGGGGTTCGACGATTGGGCGTGCCCACCCGGCCAGGGGCAGACTGGCCGCCATGTCACGTACCACCCCCGCGGACCGCGAAGGCCGTCCCGGACGCACCTTCTTCGGGCAACCGTTCGAGCTCTCGACACCGTTCGCCGTGGAGCTCTGGGAGCGGTTCTCGTTCTACGGGATGCAGGGCATCGTCCTCATCTACATGTACTACACGGTCACGCAGGGCGGCCTGGGGATCGACAAGGGCATCGCCACCGGCATCATGGGTGCCTACGGCGGCGCGGTCTACCTGTTCACGATCATCGGGGCGTGGATCGCCGACCGGCTGATCGGAGCTGACCGGACCCTGTTCGGCAGCGCGATCGTCGTGATGCTCGGGCACATCGCCCTCGCGCTCATCCCCGGGGTGGCCGGGGTCGGTGTCGGCCTCGTGCTCATCGCGCTCGGCTCCGGCGGGCTCAAGGCCACCGCCACCACGATCGTCGGCGGCCTCTACAGCCGCGAGGACCCGCGCCGCGACGCCGGCTTCTCGCTCTACTACCTCGGCGTGAACCTCGGGGCGTTCTTCGGACCGCTGCTCACCGGGCTGCTGCAGAGCTCGCTCGGCTTCCACTGGGGCTTCGGCCTGGCTGCCGTCGGCATGGCCGCGGGCCTGGTGCAGTACGCGATCAGGCGGAAGAAGCTGCCCGAGGTCGTCCGCCACGTGGCGAACCCCGTCGACCGCCGCCGTCTGCCGCTCATCGGTGCCGGCGTCGTCGTCGCGCTCGTCGTCATCGTCGTCGCCGTGCTGACCGGCCTGCTCAACGTCGGCAACCTGCCCACCGTCGTGGTGGCGGTCGTCGTGCTGGCCACCATCGGCTACTTCGTCGTCATCCTGTCGAGCGGCATCACCCGTGACGAGCGGTCGCGGGTCTTCGCGTTCATCCCGCTGTTCATCGGCAGTGCCGTGTTCTGGTCGCTTTACCAGCAGCAGTTCACCGTCGTGACGGTCTACTCCGACGAGCGTCTCGACCGCTCGCTGTTCGGCTGGGAGATGCCGGTGTCGTGGGTGCAGTCGATCAACCCGGTCTTCATCATCGTGCTGTCCGGCGTCTTCGCGGCGCTGTGGACCAAGCTCGGCGACCGCCAGCCGTCCACCCCGACGAAGTTCGCCCTCGGCACCGGGATCATGGGGCTCGCGTTCCTGCTGTTCCTGCCGTTCACCGGCTCGGGCGAGAACGGCACGCCGCTGCTGGCGCTCGTCGGCATCCTGCTGGTCTTCACGCTCGCCGAGCTGCTGCTCTCGCCGGTCGGCCAGTCCGTCGCGACGAAGCTCGCGCCGCCGAAGTTCCAGACCCAGATGGTCGCGCTGTTCTTCCTGTCGGTGTCGCTGGGCACCGCCGTCACCGGGGTGCTGTCCCGGTACTACGACCCGGCGAACGAGGCCCCGTACTTCACGATCCTCGGTCTGGTCGCCGTCGTGGTGGGCGTGGTCCTGCTGCTCCTGGCCAAGCCGGTGCTGCGGCTCATGCGCGGCATCCGGTAACCTGAGCGGAGCCACACGCCGACGCAACCAAGGAGTCACCACCCATGCTCGAACTCATCGCAGGGATCATCATCGGCGTCGGCGTCCTCGGTGGCGTCGGGTGCTGCATGGCCGTCGCGGCCATGATGAAGAGCGGCTCCGAGGAGTACTGAGTCCCTGACCCGGACTACTCGCCGCTGTCGGTCGTGACCGGCACCAGCTGACGACTCAGGACGGTCGCGCGCTCGAAGGGGCCGCGGCCGTCCTTCGTGTACGCGGGCTCATCGAAGGCGACGGTCCACGTGCGCTGTGTCCCGCCGATCTGACTCCCGCCGGGAGCCACGATCACCCCGATCGGCTCGTCGGCCCACTGCTCGCCACCCCGATCGGTGTCGATGACCTGCACGAGGGCCCCGATGCCGAGACCGGGAGCGTCGTCGGGGCGGGGACTGGGGGAGCGGCGGCGTCCGAACACGCCATCACCGTAGCGGCGAGTGGTCATGGAACGTCTGTGCGGCACCTGTCGACACGCTGACGGCCCGGCCGCCGGGTGGTCAGGCCACCCCGCCTGCCGCGCGTCGAGTGGTCACGAACCGTCGGCTGCGCCGCCGCCATTCGACAGTTCGTGACCCCTCGGCGAACCTGAGCGGGGTGTTGCGACCGGCGGGACGACGGCCGGGAGGCCCGTGGCGGGCCCGCACCGCGCCTCCAGGCCGTTGTCGGGCACGTCCAGAGCGCGGACCGGGTGGTCGGGACACCCCGCCGACACCGCGTCGAGTGGTCACGAACTGTCGGCGGCGGCGCCGCCATCCGACACTTCGTGACCCCTCGGCGAACCTGAGCGGGGTGTCCCGACCACCCGACACGCGCGACCACTCACCCCAACCCGCGTCAGACCGCGGCCGGCTCCACCCGGGCGATCTCGGTGATGGACGAGTGGCCCGTCTCGGGGTGCTTGCGCATCGACAGCAGCCGCTCCATCGACGGTTCGAGCGCCGTGACCTTGTCGAGCGGCGCGCTCACGACGAGCTGGAACCCGAGCCGGAGCCACGCGGTGACCGCACGGCCGGCGAACTCCGAGTCCGCCTTGATGAACGCCTCGTCGAGGAACACCGGCGCGAACCGGGGCCGGGGACGGGTCTCGTCGCCGAGCTGGTAGCGCAGCGCGGCGCCGACGATGAACGCGACGAGCTCCTGCGTCTCACCACCGGACTTGTCGCCGAGCGACGAGTACACGCCGAGGTCGTTGCCGTCGGTGTCGTACCGGACGGCCGTGATCTCCATGTGCCGTCGGACGTCGAGCACCGCGTCGCGCTGGGTGGTGCGGCCCCGGGCGGCGTCGGGGTCGGGCCGGATGACCGCCATGAAGCGCCGGAGCCGTCGGAACCGGGTCTCGAGCACGTCGTCGGTCAGCTCGGTGTCGACCGAGGCGGACAGGGCGCGGAGCTCACGGCGGAAGGCGGTGACGTCCTCGCGGGTGACCCGGCGGATCTGGATCTTCAGGCGGTCCCGGTTCGCGCCGAACGGCAGCTCCCGCAGGATCTCGTTGACCGGCTCGAGGCGCTCCTCGATCTCGACGACGGCGCGGTCGAAGGCGCCGGCGAGCGGGACGAGGTCCTCGCCGCTCCACTGCGACAGGCGTCGACGCCACTCGCTCCGACGCGCGTGCAGGCCGGTCGCCACGATCTGGTCGAGGATCGCGTGGTAGTCCGGGTACGACGCGACGCCGGTGCCGAGGTTCGGGTCGGGCCAGGCGTCCTGGTACCGCTGGAACGTCAGCGTCAACGAGGTCGAGGCCGCCGCGGCACCGTCGAGCGCCTGCGTGAGCCGCTCCTCGAGCCGGCGCTTCAGGCGTCGGGTCGCGTCGTCGAAACCGTCGACGCCGTCCGGGGCGCCGATCTCCTCGAAGGTCTCCTCGAGCAGGCGGGCCTGCTGGTCGTCCGGCAGCGAACCGGGCGAGGAGTCGAAGCGCTCCAGGATCTCGGCGGCGGCGTCCTGGCCGTCGACGAGCACCGCGTGGCGCTCCTCGAGCCGCTGGACGGACAGCCGTGCGGCGGAGCGACGGTCGGCCGCTTCGTCGAGGGACTTCCGGAGCCGCGCGACCGAGGCCCGCAGCGTCCGCAGGCCGTCGTCGGCGGCGAGCAGCGCCTGCCGTTCCTCGTCGAGCCGGGCGAGGGACGTCCCGAGCCCGTCGACGTCGATCGCGGCCCACGTGACGTCGACCACGTGCTGGTGCGCGGCGCGGAGCACGTCGAGCGCGGTGAGGTCCTGCGCGACGTCGGTGCGGCGGGCCTCGAGCGTGGCGAGGTCCTGCGCGATCGAGGCGAGCTCCTGCTCGACCGCGGCGACGCGGGCCTCGTTCGTGAAGCCGATGACGTTCGACTGGCGGCGGTCACCGTGCGCGCCACGACGGCCGTCGCGGAGCTGCCCGGACTCGGTGACCCGGCGGCCACCTCCGCCGAGGTCCGACGCCGAGGCGACACAGCGGGCGTCGGTGCGGTCGGACTCGATCCGCTCGCGCACCCAGGTGCTGAACGGGGACGGCTTGATGGCGAGCTTGCCGGACACCATCGCCGGGTCGCCGTCGAGGTCCAGGTGCGGGCCGGTCGGCACACCCTCGAACTGCACGCGGACGGGCAGGCGCAGTGCGTCGATCGCCTCGCTGAAGTCGCCGAGGCGGTCCTGGTCGACGAGCAGCGTGCGGGCGACGGGGGCCAGGACGGACTCGATGGCCGTGCGCCAGCGCTCCTCGCCGGGCAGCACGTCGAGCAGTTCCGCCACGAAGGGCAGTTCGGCCGGGTCGATGCCGGCGGCGCGGGCCATCGCGAGCCGGGCCTCGTGCATCGGCAGCGGCATGGCGCCCTGCCGGTGCTCGAGCGACTGGCGCTCCTGCCGCAGGGACCGCTCGCGGTCGAGGAGCGGGTACTCCTCTCGGGTCAGGGCGTCGCGGCGTTCGTCGAGGGCGGTGCGCGCGTCGGCGTACGACCCGAGGAACTCGTGCGAGGCACGCTGCGCGGCGGTGAAGTCGGCCTCGGTCGCGACCGACGTGCCGAGCACCGCCGTGCGCTCGTCGAACGTTGCGCGGGTGCGCACCACGGCGTCGCGCTCACGGGTGAGCCGTTCGATGCGGTCCTCGAGCTGGGCGAGCGCGTTGCCGCCCTGGTCGCGGAGCCGGGCCTCGGCGTCGCGCAGCTCGATCTCGACGGCGGCGTGCCGGGCCTCGGCCGCGGCGACCTCGGCGCGCGATGCCGTGCGCTCCCGGGCGTTGCGCGCGACCTCGGCGTCGAGCAGATCGCGCTTCCGCGAGGCCGTCCAGTGCGCGAACGGCGACACCTCGGCGCCGGTCGCGATGCCGTCCAGGGCCGCTGCGGCCTCGGTCGCACGCGAGATCTCGTCGTGCAGGTCCGTGATGGGGGAGAGGATGCGGACCTTGCGCTCCTCGGTGTCCATCGCCTCGTACGCCTCGTCGAGGGCGGAGAAGTGCGCGAGGGCCCGGTCGGCCGCCTCGTACGTGCCGGGGGTCTCGAGCACGAGCGACTTGTACAACGCGTCGACGGTCGGCAGGTGCTGGCCGGCCTGGATCCGGGCGAGCAGGCGCATCGCCCGGTTGCCGCCGCCGGAGTCGCCGATGCCCAGCCGGGTCTGCAGCGTGTACGCGAGCTCCTGGTAGGTGTCGCGGATGACGAGCCCCGGCACGCGGCCGGTCAGCTCGAGGTGGTGGAACCGCGACGGCACGAACTCCTCGAGCCGGCGCAGGTCGAAGGTGTCGTCGACCGTCGCCATGGTCATCTGGATGTCGCCGACCCCGCGGGCGCGCTTCGGCACGATGTACGCACGCAGCACCGTGAAGCGCCGCTCGTCGTCGTTCCGGAACGTGACCGCCGCCGCGCCCCAGGTGGTCTGGTCGTCGCCGCGCAGGTTCACGTCGCGCAGGCTGCCGGTCTCCGGGTCGCGCCGGGTGTCGACCTTGCCGCGCAGGTACGTGAGCAGGTTGCGCTGGTCGGCGCTGCGGGCGCGGCCGGTGGTGGCGTCGTTCGAGGCGCCGTTGAACGGCACGTCGGACGGCATCATCACGGCCAGGTAGGCGTCCATCAGCGTGGACTTGCCGGTGCCCGAGGCGCCGGAGATGAGCGTCGCCGTGCCGGACAGCTCGACCTGCCGGTGGCCGTGGAACCCACCCCAGTTGACGACCTGCATCGACTCGGCGCGCCACTGCGCGACCGTGTCGAAGAGCGCGGGGATCTCGAACGTGTCGGTCACGCTTCCGTCTCGCCTTCGTCGTCGGTGTCGGTCTCGGCTTCGCCGTCAGTCGGGAGGCCCGGGTCGTCCCCGTCGGTCGGCTCGCCGCCCGGGGTGGTCGCCTCACCCTGCGCGGTGGTGGTCCGCAGCCAGGCGTCCAGTTCGAGCAGGCGCTCCAGGGGGAGCAGCACCTCGACGACGCTCGCCACCCGGAAGCGGTCCGGGTCGGAGGTGCGGATCAGGATGCGTGCGGTCACGAGGCGCTCGATCGCCTTCGCGACCCGGCCCTCGTCGCGGGTGCGGTCGGTCGCGGTCGCCGGACGGAAGCCCGCCACGTGCCCGAGGATCTCGGAGCGGTCCACGACGACCTGGTCCGGGCCCGGTCGGGCGTCGGCGCGCAGGCGCATCCGCAGGTAGACGAGGACGATCGTCTCCTCGCGGGTGTACGGCAGGTCGCGGAGCAGGGTCGGGAACGTGCGGCGCTGGCTCTCCGACCGGGCCTGGCGCTTCCAGGCGACCTCGCGGTCACGGTCGACGTGCAGCTCGAGGAACAGGTCGTTCAGGCGGGACCGCAGCTGGTACTCGGCGTCGAGCACCGCGCGCCACTCGTCGGGGTGCGTGCGGGAGCTGACGTACGAGTGCCGCAGCAGTGCCACCAGGGCGCGTCGCTGGTGCTCGTCGAGCCGGCCCTCGTCGCCCTCGAAGAGGGCGAAGCTGGACTCGTCACGCTCGTCGTCCTGCATCACGGATGCGGGGTCGTCGTAGGGGACCGTGTCGTCGACCGGTGCCGGCGTCGTGTCGCTCACCGTGCCTCCTGTGCGTTCTCGTCGTGTGCGTCGCTGACCGGACGGTGCTCGTCGTCGAGCGCAGCGGTGGGCATGTGGAAGGTGATCGCGGTGCCGTCGGGGCGGACCGTGCGGTGCTCGGCGACGTGCGCGGCGGACTCGAAGTCGTCGCGCCCCGTCAGCAGGTGCGCGAGGCCGAAGAGCTCGACCGGTCGGCGCTGCTCGGGCGGCAGCCCGTGGAACGCGTCGACGCTGGAGTCGGCCTCGGCGAAGCGGAGTGCCGCGCGCAGCTCGGTCAGGAGCGGCCCGCCGTGCATGCGGAGCATCTCGACGTCGAGGTCCTCGAAGACGTCGTCGTCGGGTTCCTCGATGGGCGGCGGCACGGACTCGGCGTCCGGGTCGTAGAAGCGCTCGCGCAGCGTGCCGACCTCGGCGGCCGCCGGTAGGAGCGGCAGCGGGATCCGGTCGCGTGCGCCGCCCTGGTCCATCAGGGTGGCGAGGCCGCGGTTGATCGAGCGGAGCACGGCGTCGAGCTCGCGGTCGCGCACCACGTCGTGGGCGACGATCTGGTCGCGGAGCGTGGCGGTGAGCTGACGGCGCTGGGCGAGGACGTCCTCGATGCCCTGGCGCAGGATCGTCACGGTGTTGCGGAAGGCCCGACGCTCGCCGGCTCCGAGGCCCTGCGCGAACGGGTGCGCCAGGATCGTCGCGATGTCGTCGCGGAGCCGCAGGAGCAGGGCGTCGTCGCGCAGCAGTTCGAAGGCGCCCTCGAAGGCACGGCCCTCGGGCGTCGCTTCCATCAGGTTGTCCGTGCGCGCCAGGTAGTCGTCGAGGATCTCGCCGATCGGGCGGACCTCCTGCCGGAAGTCCTCGACGATCGAGCGGTGCATCGTCGCGACCGCTTCTTCCACGCGCTTGAAGTCACTCGGCAGCTGCCGGATCAGGTCGGAGATGTTCGTGTACCCGTCGCGCATCCGGTCGTCGTCGACGGCCACGACGTCGTCGCCGTGCTCCAGGCGCTCCCGCTCCGCCTGCAGCTCGGCGATCTGGGCGTCGATCCGGCGGATCTGCACGTCGGGGTCGGGTTCGGCCCGGGCGGCCCACCGGTGCACGGCGTCGACGATCATCGCCAGGCGGCTCTCGCTGATCAGGGCGCGGTCGGCCGACAGCGCGTCGACGAGGCTCAGGGCTTCGAGGGCGTGGCTCGTCAGGGAGTACTGCTCGTCGCCGTCGGGGGAGTTCGAGCGGACGAGCCACTGGGCGCCGACCCACTCGCGGCACAGGGCGCGGCCGTTCGGGCGGGCCTCCTGCTCGCCCTCGGTCTGCTCGCTGTCGGCCTGCGCGCTGGCCGCCGGCACCGGCTGGTCGCTCGCGGGCACACGGGCACCCGCGGCCTGCAGGCGCGCGACGTGTTCCTCGACCTGCAGGTGCATGCGGTCGGCGGGGACGTACTGCACGTCGCGATCGAAGACCGTGCGGAACACGGCCAGGACCGTGGCGCTGGTCGGCCGGGACATGAGCCGCAGGGTCGGACGGTCGAGGACCGCTCGGACCCGGGCGAACTCGAGGTCGACGTCGGTCATGCGCCCCTTCGTCCGATCGTGCTGGTGGTCTGGCCCGCGTGCTGCGGCCTGATGAGATGACAAGAGCCCGACGCTGCTGCGTCGGGCTCTTGTCGGTGGTGTGTGTTGCTGTGTGGGCGATACCAGACTCGAACTGATGACCTCTTCGGTGTGAACGAAGCGCGCTACCAACTGCGCCAATCGCCCCCTGCACTGTTCGTGCGGATCGATACTAGCGGAAGTCCGGCGGTGCATCGAACACGTCGCGCGGCCCGGGTGTGGCGCGCTGCCCGCAGGGGGTGTCGAACCGCCCCGATCCGCATGAACTCGGGGGACACGCCCGGTGAACGGGGAGGATTTTGGTGGAAGTGCCCCGGTGCGTATAGAGTTTACGTCGTCGCCGCGACAGCGGAACGACAAGTGCGGATGTGGCGCAGTGGTAGCGCATCACCTTGCCAAGGTGAGGGTCGCGAGTTCGAATCTCGTCATCCGCTCGAGTGTGGGTCTTCTCGAAGGCCCGCGACTCACCAGAGGGTATCCCACCGTTCGGGTACTCACGGAGACGTGAACCTCGATGGTGGGGTGGCCGAGAGGCTAGGCAGCGGCCTGCAAAGCCGTCCACGCGGGTTCGAATCCCGTCCCCACCTCCAGATCCACCCTCCAAGACCTTGATGGACTCCGGTCCACGCAGGGACTTGGGCGATTGGCGCAGCGGTAGCGCGCTTCCCTGACACGGAAGAGGTCACTGGTTCGATCCCAGTATCGCCCACCACCACGAAGCCCCCGGCAGGACCACCAGGTCCGGCCGGGGGCTTTCTTCGTTCCGGTTTGCTCGTCGTTCCCAGTCCGCCAGGACCGCGATGTTCCGTGGACCCCGCCCGGTACGGTGGTGGTCATGCAGATCGGCCGGAGGCGGAAGCGTGCCCGACGCGGCACCACGCCGGTGCTGTTCCACAAGGTCTGCGAGTGGCAGCGGGACGATCGGGACCCCGGTGACGTCGTCGTCGAACGAGGAGTCTGGCTGGCGTTCACCGCGCGCCGAGTCGCGGTCTACGAGTTCGACGGCCGTGACACCCACGCTGCCGTGCTCGAACTGGACGAAGTGCTCGGTCCGACGTGGCAGGAGATGATCGACGAGGCGCCGGCAGAATGGCTCCTGGCACACCTGGAACGATTCGCGAGCGGTGTGGACGTCCGCCGGGCGGTGTTGGACGACTACGCCCTCCGACACGGCGGCGGAGCACCGCCGACCATCGAGTGGGCGATCCGGCTGTAGCGACGGAGTTCCCTCGACGGCGACTGGAATGGCCCAGATCGAGTCAGCCGGCCTCGTCGCAGGGCGCGCGGCGTTCGCTGGCCCGCGTGTCGACCACGAGGGGCTGGTGGACCAGAGCGCGGTCGGCCAAGGTGAGCACGTGACCGCCTCGTCGACGACCACTGCCCCTCGGCTCGCTCCGCTGTACGCCGCGGGGTTCGTGACCGCCTTCGGGGCGAACGGCATCGCCGCGGCGGTCGGCGGCGAACACCTCGAACTCGGCCTGACGCTCGCGTGGCTGGGGCTCTTCCTGGCGCTCTACGACGTCGCCGAACTCGTCCTCAAGCCGGTCTTCGGCGCAGTGTCCGACCGCATCGGCCCGCGACCGGTGATCGTCGGCGGACTCGTCGTCTTCGCGGCAGCTTCACTCATCGGCGTCTTCGGGACCGGTCCGTTCTGGCTCGGGCTCGCCCGCCTGCTGCAGGGTGCCGGCGCCTCCGCGTTCTCGCCGGCATCGTCTGCCGCGGTCGCCCGCCTCGTGCCGGCGCACCGTCGCGGGACGTACTTCGGTCGGTACGGCTCGTGGAAGGGTCTCGGCTACGCCGGAGGACCGGTCATCGGTGCACTCGTGGTGCAGTTCGGCAGCACGCAGTGGCTGTTCGGGATCCTCGTCGTGATGGCTCTCGTGACGGCGGTGGCGGTGCTCGTCGCCGTCGAGCCGATCGTGCCCCTGCCCCGGCAGCGGGCCACGCTCGCCGTGATGGTCCGAGCGGCCACGGACCGCCAGTTCCTGATCCCGGTCGTCGTCCTGGCCGTCGGCAGCGCTGCGATCGGCGCGCTGACCGGGATGCTCCCCGCGCTCGGTACCGAGGTCGGCATCCCGCTCCTGGTGTCGACGCTCGCGGTCGCCGTCCTCGCGGTGACGTCGTCGCTCGTGCAGCCCGTCGCCGGCCGACTGCACGACGCCGGGCGCCTCGGTACCGGGGTGGCGGGTGTGGCCGGGACGGCCGCGGTGGCCGCTGCGTTCCTGGTGGTCGCCGTCGCACCCTCGGCGGTGGCCGTCTTCATCGCGGCCCTGCTCGCCGGGGCCGGTGTCGCCACGCTGACACCCGTCGCGTTCGCGCACCTCGCCGGGACGACTCCGCCGTATCGGCTCGGTCGCACCATGGGTTCAGCGGAGCTCGGGCGTGAGACCGGGGACGCCGTCGGACCACTCGTCGTCGGTGGTGTCGGCAGCGCGATCGGGCTGCCGTTCGGGTTCGCGGCCTTCGCGGTGGTGGCCCTCGTCGGGACGCTCGTGGCATCGCGGGTGCCGTCGAAGACGGCCGCAGCACGGGACGCGTAGGGCACAGACGAACCCCATCGGGCGCTACGCGTACGGGTCAGCGGACACCGTCCCGTAGGCATTCGTCCGACGTCGACGATCGCGGCGCGCAGCGACCCAGCGAGCCACCGCGAGCGCGAGCAGCGCGGCGGACACCCCGGCGAGCAACCACAACCACCCGTCGTCGTCCTCGATGAGCAGCCGCAGGGCCAGCACTCCGAGCGGTGCTGCCACAAGGATCCGTCGGAGCTCGCGCCACGACGGCTTCCACAGCGTGGTCAGGCCCTTCTTCCACCGACCGACCACGACGTACGCGATCACACATCCTGGGATGCAGAGGGCGAGCCAGTTCGCGACCGCCCGCACCCCGTCGTCGTAGAACGGATGCGCCACTTCGCGGAGGACGCCGCCAGCAGCAGCCGCAACGAGCAGCCCCCACATCCGCGCCTCCCAGCGGCGAGGGTGCCACCAGGGTGTGCGCCACAACGGCACTCGCTCACGGACCACCGGCATCGCGACTCCTCCCCGGTCGGGCGTCCAGCCTATGCGCGACGTCGATCGACGACGAGACCGAGAGCCTGCCGTCCCTGGCGGGAATCCGGCTGTTCCGCGTACGGTGTGACGGGACGAGACCGACACCGCAGGTCGGTCCGACGAGGGGGCGCCATGAGGATCTTGAGCACCGTGGCACGAGGGCTGGGCTGGTTGCTGACGACGGTCGCGAAGACGCTGGGCGGGATGCGGGGCGCGAAGCCGTACACCGATTCGCACGCGGCGCAGGTCCCGCCACGTCGCGAGGACTACCGCCCCTAGGCAGCGAGACCGTCGTTCCGCCCCGTCACCGTAGGATCGTCGAGCCGCATCCAGCGGAACGACGGGGGAGCACCTGATGGAACAGCACACCGAACAGCGCACGCGACCGCGGGTCGTCACGATCGCCGTGGCGCTCTGGTGGGCGTCCGTCATCATCAGCCTCGTGGCCGCCGCGCCCGGCATGGTCGTGTCCATGCGCGAAGCCGGCGGCGCGATCATCGGGGCGTCGCTCGGGCTCGTCATCGTCCTCGCCTGGTCGGCACTGTTCGTGTGGCTGGCAACGCGAATGGGACGAGGCTCCGGGAACGCGCGTCTCTGGCTCGCCATCATCGCCGGGCTGACTGCCTGCAGCGAAGTGCTCACCATCGCCACCGACGGCGTGGACTGGAGCCTCGTCGACGCCTTCTGCGTCGTCGTCGCCGCGGTGCTCAGCTACCTGCCCAGTGCCCGTCCGTTCTTCCCGCGGGACGCACGACGCCCGCGATCAGCGGAACCCCGCACCATCGGGTGGGACCCGACGACGGGCGAGCGCATCTTCGAGACGCCTCCGTCGGGCGACCGCGCGCACTGACGCTCGCCCCGGAATGCGGCCGGAGAACGTGCGTTCCCCGTTGTGGGGGTACCGCCGGACTCGGGCAGATGGTTCCATTCAGAGGTCGGCATCCTCCGGGTGCCGAACAGCCACGGACCGTCTCGCGTCGCAGTGAAGGTGGTCGCCGCTGGTTACGGTGACCACGAGGTGCCGTCGAGTCGATTCGGGTTCGACACGGCGGCGCCTCCCACACACCGGGGGACCGTCCGACCAGGAAGCAGCACCATGCGATCGCTCGTCTACACCAGCACCCAGACCCGTCCGATCACGGATTCCGAACTCGCCCAGATCCTGGCGGTCGGTCGCGAGAAGAACACCCGGCTTGGCATCACCGGCATGCTCGCGCACCGCGATGACAACTGCATCGGGATCATCGAGGGCGAGGATGACGTCGTCCGGCAGCGCTTCGACCAGGTCCAGGCCGACCCGCGGCACACGAACGTCCGGGTGCTGCTCGACGAGCCGATCGCCCAGCGCTCGTTCCCGGACTGGTCGATGGCGTTCCAGTCCCTCGACCCGCTGATGCACGACGTTCCGGGGTTCAGCGACCTGTTCAGCCCGGGTCGCCCTACTGATCCTGCGTTCGGGGCCTCCCGCGCTCGCGCCCTCCTGGACTGGTTCCGGAAGCACCCGCTGGCACCACTGACGAACCAGAACGCCGCCGACGAGGAAGCCCCGCGCACGCGGGCGATCAACGGTGCGATCGCGGTCATCCACGACGGGGGACTGTCACGCTTCTCGCTCGAGGGCGTCGCGTCCCGGTCGGGGATGCGGCAGGCCGAGATCCTCGAGCTCTTCCCCTCCGAGCACGCACTGCTGGCCGCCGCGGTGATGCGGTGGACCCGCGCGGTGTCGGCACCGCTGCTGCCGCTCGCCGGTGAGAAGGGCACGGTGGCGTTCCTGCACGCGCTGCTCTCCGCTCACGCCGAGGACCCGTCCCTCATGCGCCTGATCGCCGCGACGCTGGCCATCTCGACCGACCCGTCGACCGACGGCGCCGACTACTACCGGTCCGCGTACCTGCAGTTCCGCGAGACCGTCCGCACCGCGCTGCAGGAAGACGTCCGCACCGGCCGCGAACCGGCGACGATGGACCCGATCCGCGGGGCACAGCAGCTGCTCGCCCTCTACGACGGCATTCGCCTGCAGGCGCTGCTGACGCCGGACACCGACGTCGTCGACGCGTTCGACCGTGCCGCCGCCCGGATGCGCCGCGGCTGGTCCGAGCAGTACGAGGAGACCACCGTGTGGGACATCTCCGCGCCGGCCGTGGACTGACGCTTCAGCGAACCAACCGGACTGTCCGCGGGATGGGTCCGAACGCCGACTCGGCACCGTCGGGCGTGAAGCCGTTCCGCCGGTAGAAGGCGTGCGCCCGCGGGTTGTCCGCGGCCACCCACAGCGACGCCGGACGATCGGCGAGCACGGTGTCGAGGAGCGCCTGGCCGGCTCCGGTCCCGTGCGCACGGGCCAGGACGTAGAGCGTCGTCAGCTCCTCGGGGCGGACGGCATCCGGCTCGGGGGTCGTCTGCGTCGCGGCGAAGCCCACGACGCCGGTGCTGTCGAGAGCGACCCGGACGGCTCCTCGGGCGTCAGGGCTCGCGAGCGTCGACCGCCACATGTCGACCCGGCGACCCGCGTCGAACCACGGGCTCGTGTCCGGGTCGTCGACGAACCGGCCGTAGGTCTCTCGCCACGACACCGTGTGCACGTGGGCGATCGCATCCGCATCAGCGAGCGTGGCCGGGCGGATCAGCGTCGAGACGTCGTCATCGTTCCCCACTCGATCAGGGTAACGACCGGCGTCCGGTGCTCAGAGCTGGAGGTCCAGGTCGAAGAACCCGGCACCGCCGAGGAACAGCGGCACGATGACCCCGAACAACGTCAGCGTCGCCCCGATCAGGATCGCTGCGAACGCGATGCCGTCGCCCCGCTCACCGGTCAGCCGCACGTCGCGCCGCGCGATGAACCCGACGACGAGACCGCCGATCGGTGCCACGAACGCGAGGGCGATCGCCACCACCGCGAGCAGGCTGAGGGGCGGTACCGGCACGGCTGCCGATGCGGGGGACCCGGCGGCGCTCGGCGCGGTCTGGTCAGGAGCGAGGTCGGTCACGCCGGTCAGCCTAGGGGCGACGAGGATTCCTCCGCTCACCCCTGACCGAGGTTCGTCACCAGGTTGATGGCGACCGCGATCAGCACCGTCCCGAAGAAGTACGACAGCAGCGCGTGCGGCAACGCCTTCCGCCGGGTCTCGCTGTCGTCCGGCTCGACCTCTGGTGCCGCGTACGACATGCCGATCGTGAAGGCGAAGTAGGCGAAGTCGCTGTAGGTCGGCCGCCCGTCCTGCTTGACGTCGAACCCACCGCCCCGGTGGTCGAGGAAGAACATCCGGGCGTACTTCAAGGCGTAGACCGTGTTGACCAACGCCCATGCCACCATCGTGCCGAGCACACCCAGCATGACCGCCGCGACCGAGGCCGGATCTCGCGCCTGGCTGGCTTCGCTCAGCGCCAGGACGACGGCGGCGAGACTCGCGAAACAGGCCACGATGAGCGCGTTGTCACTGACCCGTGTCTCGGACTCCTCGCGTGCGAGACGCTCGGTGCCGTCGGCGTCCTGGCGCCAGCACTTGTGCCAGACCTGGACCAGCGCGATCAGGCCGGCCGTGCACCAGGCCGCGAGCGGCCCGAGGGACGGAGCCCCGGTGAAGGTCAACGCGACCCCGACCAGGACCCCGATCCCCACGATGAGGAGCGCCCGGCGCGTGGAGAGTATCCGATCGTTCATCGTCGTGCCTTCACGATCGTTCCTTCCTCCTGTCCGCTGCGTGGTCGGTCGTCACACGCCGGGGGTGAAGACGGCGCGGACGCAGCCGTCGTCCTTGTTCTTGAACATCTCGTACCCGCGCGGCCCTTGCGACAGTGGCATCACGTGCGTGGCGAGGTGCTCGGTGCTGATCTCTCCCGCGGCGATGCGGTCGAGGATCATCGGGATGTAGCGGTGCCCGTGCTGCTGGGCGCCGCGGACCGTCATGCCCTTGTTCATGATCGCGCCGAACGGGAACTTGTCGACGAGCCCACCGAAGACCCCGAGCGAGAACAGGCTGCCGCCCTTCCGGCTGGCGTAGATGGCCTCGCGCAGGGCGGTCGGCCGGTAGGTCTGCAAGCGCAGCTGCTGCTTGGCCTGGTCGTACAGGTACAGCGGTCCGGTGCCGTGCGCTTCCATGCCGACGGCCTCGATGCACACGTCGGGACCCCGACCGCCGGTGCGTTCCTTGAGTTCCGGGAGCACGGCGTCGCTCGTGTAGTCGAGCGTCTCGGCACCGATGTGCTCGCGCACCTGTCGCAGCCGTTCGGGCAGACGGTCGATCACGATCACCTGCTCGGCGCCGAGGAGCATCGCTGCACGAGCGGCCATCTGGCCCACACCACCGGCGCCCCACACTGCGACGGTGTCACCCGGTGTGATCCCGGCCAGGTCGGCTCCGGTCCACCCGGTGGGTGCGGCATCGGAGGCGAACAGGGCGGCCGTGTCGGACACGCCGTCGGGGACCGTGAACGCCCCCTGATCGGCGTAGGGCACGCGGACGTACTCGGCGTGGCTGCCTGCGAACCCGCCGAGCGCGTGGCTGTAGGCGAAGCAGCCGCCGATCGACGACCCCCACATCGCCTCGGTCAAGCCCGGGTTCGGGTTGCCGTTGTCGCAGAGTGAGAACTGTCCGTGGGTGCAGTACCAGCACTGCCCGCAGGCGATGAACGAGCAGACGACGACCCGGTCGCCCACCTTGTGCTTCGTGACGGCCGATCCCGTCTCGACGACTTCTCCCATGAACTCGTGTCCCAGGACGTCACCGGATCGCATGGTCGGGATGTACCCGCCGAGCAGGTGCAGGTCCGACCCGCAGGTGGTGCTCAGACGCACCTTCAGGATCACGTCGTGATCGTTGAGGATCTTCGGGTCCTCCACCGTCTCCACCGCGGTCTCGTTGACCCCGGTCCAACAGAGCGCCTTCACAGCACACCCTCCTCGTTGCTCCGTTTCGTCGCCACGTCCACCAACGCGCCGGTGGGTGTGGCCTTCCGTCGGCCGTGGGGGACCGGATCCACCCGGAGCACCTCGCCGACCTCGATGAGTTGCTTCGCCTCACGAAGAGCGGCCCGCAGCCGACCCCGTGAATCCGGGCCGCCGCCTCGGAACCGGGCACGGAGCTCGGTGCCACGATCGCCGGGCGCGGGACGGGCCTCCACCTCGACGTCCTGCCCGAACGCCGTGAGCGGCGCGGGGATCCGCCCGCCTGGCAGCACCGCGTCCTGCCCGCGGTTCACCGTGACCGCGTGCCAGCCGGAACGCGGTTCGGCCAGCACCTTCCGTGCGGGCCCGGGTGCGCCGCGTCGGCGGCGCGAGACGACGATGCCGACGGCAGCCGTGACCATCGCAGCGGCGGCGAGGTTCCGGGCCCTCATCGTGGTGTCCCAGCGCGGAGTCGGTTGGCAGCGGACGCGTTCGCGCCACACCGCCGGGGATTCGTGTGTTCCATCGCGGCCTCCTTGAGTCGCATCGGTGCGGATCAACGGGACGGGAGCGACGACCGCGCGATCGTGCCGGTCGGGGTCGCGGAGTCGCTCCTGTCGATCCACGATGAGCGTGGCCTCCCTGGCGCCGTCCCGGGTTGTCCGTGATGCGCTGCGGCAGGTGACGGCAGCGAGACGGACGGGAGGCCCGGTGCCAGCTGGCACCGGGCCTCCTGTCCGTCATGGGGTCGCGTCTCAGACGCGCACGGCGCGTTCGTCTGGGACGCAGTGCGTCATCATCAGGCCCTCGACGTCGCGGAAGCCGTTGTGACCGAGGTTCGACAGGCGGGCGAGCTCGTCGTCGCTGAGCGTCTGGGACTGCAGCGGGGGCAGGTCCTTGACCTCGTCGAGGGTGATGCCGAGCCCCTCGCCGACACGACGACCCAGGTCGTCCTCGACCATGTAGAAGTGCCAGAGCATGCGCTCCTGCACCGGACGGGCCGCCTGCGAGATGAGGTCGACGAAGTTCGCGACCAGGTCGTCGCGCTCCCAGTCCTGCAGGAGCAGGTACCGCTGGCCGGCCTGGGTGTAGTCGTTCGTCCGGGGGATCCGCTTGCGGGTGAGACGCCCGACGATCTCCGGTCCCTGGTCGTCGTGGGTCGGGTACTCCGCCTCGCGCAGGCCGCCGGTGATCGACGGCTCGTAGTTGACGTGCGGGTTCTCGCCGCCGTGGTCCTGGTGGTACGCCATCTGTCCGTCGCGCTGGTTGGTCGCGACGGCGCCGTTCTTCGGGGCGTTCACCGGCAGCTGCAGGTAGTTCGGGCCGACGCGGTAGCGCTGCGTGTCCGAGTACGAGAACGTGCGGCCGACGAGCATCTTGTCGTCGGAGAAGTCCAGGCCGTCGACGAGCACGCCCGTGCCGAAGGACAGCTGCTCGTTCTCGGCGAAGTGGTTCGTGACGTTGCGGTCCAGGACCATCTTGCCGACGGGCTTCGGCGGGAACTCGTTCTCCGGCCACACCTTCGTGTCGTCGAGCGGGTCGAAGTCGAGCTCCGGGTGCTCGTGGTCGTCCATGAGCTGCACGCGCAGCTCCCACTCGGGGTACTCACCACGCTCGATCGCCTCGTACAGGTCCTTCGACGCGTGCCCGAGGTCGCCGGCCTGCACGGCGGCGGCGTCGGCCTCGGTCATCGAGGACACGCCCACCGACGGGATCCAGTGGTACTTGACGAGCTTGGTGTCACCGTCCGCGTTCACCCACTTGTAGGTGTTCACGCCGAAGCCCTGCTGGGTGCGGTAGTTCGCGGGGATGCCGCGCGGGCTGAACAGGTTGACGAGCATGTGCATCGACTCGGGGGTCTGCGACATGAAGTCGAAGATGCGCGCCGGCTCCTGCCGGAAGGTCACGGGGTCGGGCTTGAGGGAGTGGATGACGTCGGGGAACTTGATGGCGTCGCGGATGAAGAAGACGCCGAGGTTGTTGCCGACGAGGTCCCAGTTGCCGTCCTCGGTGTAGAACTTCACGGCGAAGCCGCGCGGGTCGCGGGCAGCCTCGGAGGAGTCTCTGCCGCCGATCACGGTGGAGAACCGGATTGCCAGGTCGGTGCGCTTGCCGGGCTCCTGGAACAGCTTCGCGCGGGTGTATTTCGCGATGGGTTCGTCACCCCACGTGCCGGTGGCCTCGAAGTACCCGAAGGCGACGACACCGCGGGCGTGCACGACCCGCTCCGGGATCCGTTCGCGGTCGAAGTGGCTGATCTTCTCGAGGAACTGGTAGTTCTCGAGCGTCGCCGGGCCACGGGCCCCGACGGTGCGCTGGTTCTGGTTGTCGGAGACGGGGTGGCCCTGGCGGTTCGTCAGGATGCGGCGGTCGTCGCCCTCGGCGGGCGGTTGGCTGGAGACGTCGGTCATGTCTCGTCCTCTCTGCGGTCGCGGTCGGCTCGGGTTCCCGACCGAGTGTGGACCGGGGCGCGGGCACGCCCTCTCAGCGGCGTCGAGGACGCGGACGAGGGCCGGTCGCCGGTGCGGCCGCCGCTGACGACCCGTCAGTACTCCGCCGCTGACGGCCCGTCAGTACGAGGTGCGACCGGTGGCTGCTTCGCCGAGCACCGCGGCCGCGCCGTGGGCCAGCAGGGTCCCGTCGGTGACGACGGCGACGCGGTCGAACCCGAGCGCGCGGAGCCGTTCGGCGCGGGCCAGGTCACCGGCGAAGGCGCCGGTGTGCTTGCCCGCGCGGCGGGCTGCGGCGACGATCGCGGGGAGGGGGTCCGTGGCGCTGTCGGCGTCGAGCAGCTCGCGCAGATCCACGCCGAGCCCGATCGACAGGTCGAAGGGGCCGACGAACACCGCCGAGACGCCCGGGACCGCCAGGATCTGCTCGGCGGCACGGAGGCCCTCGGGTGTCTCGAGCATCACCCACACCTCGGGGTCGGCAGCGGCGGCGGACGGTGCCGCACCGCCCCAGAGTCCCGCCATCGGCCCCCAGCTCCGTCGGCCCCGCGGTGGGTAGTGCGCGGCACGGACGGCGTGCTCGGCCTGCTCGACGGTCTCGATCATCGGGACGATCACGATGTCGGCGCCGAGGTCGAGCGCACGGCCGATCGCGGCGTCCGAGCCCTCGGCGACCCGGACGGCGACGGGGACCTGCGGTGCGACCGCGGCGAGTGCCGGCATCGTCGCCAGGAGCGTGGCGTCGTCGAAGGCGCCGTGCTGGGCGTCGAGGCCGAGCCAGGCGAACCCGTTCTGGGCGATCTGCGCGGTGGTCCGGGGTTCGCCGAGCGTGCACCACACGCCGTCGGCGCGGCCGTCTCCGAGTGCTGGCACCGTGGTCCTCCGTCTGGTCTGCCGTCGCGGGCGTCGGCGTTCGGTCGTCCGGCGCGTCAGGCTACCGCCCGCGGGGAACTTGATGCGCACACGGCGGCGCCGGGGACGGGGCCGGGCCGGGGGATGGCCTCATGCGCACGCATGGGACATGGACAAGTGCTCACCTTCGGGTGTAGTCCTGTGCGCAGGACGCACTGCACGGGCGGTCACAGGTCGCCAACACCCACCAGCACCACAGCACCAGCCGGGACCTGCAGGGAGGTCGGACGGACATGCGTGACGAACGTGACGTCGGCCAGCGGACGGGCTCGCATCCGCCGGGCGGCGACGGGATCCGGGTGGCGTTCGGGATCGTCGGCGCGGTGGGCGTGCTCGCCGGGCTCGCTGCGATCGTCCTGCCCCACGCGACGCTGTTCGCGGTGTCGTGGGTCTTCGGGATCTACCTGGTCGTGTCGGGGGCGGCGCTGGTCGTCCGGGGACTCCAGGTGCACCCTCGGGTCTGGTGGCGTCAGGCCGGGCTGGTGGTCCTCGGGGCACTGGTGGTCGCCGGCGGTGTCGTCGCGATCGTGTTCCCGCCGATCGGGGCGCGGTGGGTGGCGCTGCTGCTCGGGTTCGCCTGGATCCTCGAGGGCATCGCACTCATCTACGCACCGTGGGTGGGCCGCCGTGCGTTGACCGTGGTGCTCGCCGTGCTCAGTGTGCTGAGCGGCATCCTGGTGATGAACCTGCCGGGCCTCGGCGCGCTGGTGACGGTGGCCGCGGTGGGGAGCGTGCTCATCGTGTTCGGTGTCGTCCAGCTCGTCGTCGCGTTCAGCTGGCCGCATCCGGACGGGGAGCGGGCCGGCCTGCCGGTCCCCGGCCCCTGATGCTCGCCGTCCGCTGGGAGCAACAGGGACCGAAGTCGTGGGTGGCGCGCGACCACGGGACCAGCCTGGGGCTCGTGCTGCACGTCCGTGAGCGGTTCCTGGCGTTCGACCAGGACGACCGCCCGCTCGGGAGCGCGGCGTCCCTGGCGGCGGCCCAGCAGCTCGTCGCCGGTGCCGTCCGCGCGAGTGCCCCGGCCCGGCGGGACACCGTCGCGGTGGTGCTGTCGGTGCTCGCGGCGCTGACCGTCGGGGGAGCGGCCGTCGTGCTCGCCGCCCGCGCTCTGATCTGAACGACGCCGTGCGGGTCACTCCGAACTCTCCGGACGGTGCACCCACTGCCGGAGTGCGGCCGTGACCGCGACGGGGTCCTCCCACGGCGCGAGGTGCCCGACGTCGTCGAGCACGACGACCTCGGGGTGCCCGTCGTGCTCCGCCTACGCCTCCTCGGGCACGCGGCTCCGGTCGGTGCCCTCCGCACCGGTACCGTTGCGTCCGTGAACGACGACCCCGATGCCGCCATCGCCCAGCACGTCCACGACGCCTGGGACGGTTCCCTGCGCCTGGTGCACATCACGATCTCGGACGAGGACGGTGATGCCTACCCCGGGCAGGACGTCGACCGGTGGGTGATCGACGTCCGTGTCCCGATCACCGACGACGACGAGACCGAGGCGGTCTCCGTCGCCGAGGTCACCGCGTTCACGAGCCGTGCACCGGAGTCGCTCGAGGCACTGGTGCTCGGCTACCAGGTCTCCGACGTCGCGGGGTCCTTCGCGTCCGCCGTCGCTGCGCAGGACGCGACGGGGGAGACGTTCTTCTCGCTGCAGACCCACGCCGCCGAGATGCTCGGCAAGCCCGACCTGCTCGCGGTCGACCGGCTCACGGTCCGTCCCGCGTACCGGGGGCTGCCCGGACTGGTGCCGGCGATCGTCGACGCCGTCCGCCACGGACCGGCCGGTCGCACCGCATCGTGGGTGCTCACGGACCCGACGGTGTGGGACGTGCCGTTCGGCGAGGACGACCGGTCTGCCGGGGCGTTCGTGCAGTGGGCCGACACCGCGGTGCTCACCTCGATGAACGCCGCGCCGGACGACCTGGAACACCTGTCGCTCGTGCCGCCGGCCGGTGGCATCGTGATGGGGTCCCGGGCGGACGAGGTGCACCTCGGCGACGCGATCGACCACGCGATGACGCAACCCGCGATCGCGGTGCCGTTCGACCTGCCGCCGAAGCTCCCTGCCAGCATCTGGGCCGCCGCGCCCGAGGACGTCCACGGCGTGCACCCGGACGAGACCACCGGGTCGATCACGGTGGAGACGCACGACGAACAGCTCGAGGTCGTCGGTTCGCCCGGCACCGCACCGCAGCTCGTGGGGATCTCGGCCTCGGCCGACGCCGCGACCCAGGAGTGGCTCCGCACCGTGCACCAGCGCTGGTGGCAGTACGAGCCGGACCTGCACGCCCGCATCCACGACGTCGTCGACGAGTACCTGTCCACCGGACACATCGAGTCGGCGTCGGACGAGCTCGCCGGGCACCTGCACGCGCCCGACCTGCCGCCGTACCGGACGGAGTGGCCGGGCACCGGCACCGTCCTGCTCGAGGAGCTCGGTGAGGACACCGAGCCGATCGTCTTCGACGCCGTGCTCGAGGACGGCACCCGGCACGAGCACATCGGCGTGGTCGTCGTGCACGAGTCCGGACACGTCCGCGCGTTCCTGCACGACGAGTGGGACCCCGGTTTCCCGGCCGCGGAGGCCGCGGTCGCGCACCTCATCAGCCTGGGTGCTGGCGAGTTCTTCGCGGACGCCCTGCACGACGAGCTGTCAGCGGGTGTCGAGCACGCGATCCTGACGGGAGACGTCCGCGGACACTGACGGGCCGCCCTGGGTCGGCTCAGACCGGGCGGTAGATCGCGATCGGCGGGGTGTCGTCGTCGCCCGCGTCGTGGGCGTCGCCCGTCGCGAGCCAGGTGCGGCCCTCGTGCTCGATCGTGGTCGGCAGGTCGCCGTGCACCAGGATCCGGATCGCGGGGGCGTCGCCGTCGACCAGGTCGACGCCGTGGGCCTCGGTCCCGCCGGGATTGTCGTGCACGTAGCTCATGGTCTGATCGAACTCCGTCGACCTGACGGACCGCCCGCGCCGCGCCGGACACGCCCGGAACCTCCACCGGAACCGGTGATGCCGCCCTTCTTCGGGTAGAGTCATCTCCGCACGGCCAGGACGGCGTGTGAATGCGGATGTGGCGCAGTGGTAGCGCATCACCTTGCCAAGGTGAGGGTCGCGAGTTCGAATCTCGTCATCCGCTCAGAACAGGAAGACCGGAACCCCCGTCGCTCGGAAGAGCGGCGGGGGTTCCGTCGTTGCGGGGCGTCGCGGCACCGGAGGCGTGGGGGCCCAGCGGGCGCAGGCTTCGGGTACCCGCGCCCACCGGGCGCGGAGGCGACCCTGCCCCCACTGGCACGCGCCGAGTGGGTGGCCCGGCGCAGTTCCGAGGATGTATCCGGAGCCGTCCCCCGTTCGGGTGGGAACCGGATCCACGGTTGCGGGAACCCGCAAGAAACCCGCACGACCCGCCGCGCAAGCCTTGTGCTACTCGATGCCGTCCGGTATCGGCGCCGACATCGTGCGGGCGCCGGGCAACCCGACCCACCGCCGGGCCCCGGATTCCACGACCGTGACGAGCACCGTGTCGCACCCGCGGCAGCGCGCCACCGACCCCATGGCGGTGCGGTAGACGGTGGTCTGCCCGAGCACCCCGAGCGACCCGCACCCGGCGCAGCGCACGGCGACCACGGTCGGCTCGGGTCCCAGGCTGTCGGCCAGTGTCCCCGCCAGCGCGTTGCCGTCCACGACGACCATCAGCTGCCCCCGAACCGTTCGGCGCGCACGTCGCTGGTGTCGTGCCCGAGCTCGGTGAGCCAGCGCAGCACCTGCTCGACGAACGGCGTCGACCCGCACACGTAGACCAGGGCGCCCGCGTCCGGCGGGAACACCGCGGCAGCGAGGGCGTCCCGCGTCAGCCGACCGGCCGGCACGGTCGAGCCTGGAGGCGCGGTGCGGCTGTACACGTGGGTCACCTCGAGCGGTGCCCGGCTCGCGAGCGCCTGGTCGAGTTCCGCACGGAAGAACACGTCGTCCGGTGTGCGGACGGCCGCGAGGAGCCGGAAGGGCGCCGGGTCGTCCGCCTCGGCGTGGGCGGTCACCATCGCGACGAGCGGCACGATGCCGGAGCCGCCGGCGATGAGCTGCACCGGCCGGGTGGACTCGCCCGGCCGCCAGACGAACCAGCCGCCCAGGGGGCCGTGGACCTCGAGTGCATCGCCGACCTCGACGGCGTCGACGAGGAACGGCGAGACCTCGCCGCCGTCCACCCTGTCGACGGCGAGGACGACGTCGGTCGCGGGGCCGGCCGACGCGATCGAGTACGAGCGCTGTGCCTGGTAGCCGTCCTCGGCGGTCAGTCGCAGGTCCAGGTGCTGCCCGGGGTCGTTGCCCGGCCAGGTGGGGACGTCGAGGACGATCCGGCGCGCGTTCGTCGTCTCGCGGCCGACCGACGCGACGGTGGCGGCGTGCCAGGCCGGCCGCCTGCGGGTGGCGGGACGAGCGACGGGGGTGATCCGTGCCTCCAGGCCGGTGTCGGGGAGCGTCACCAGTACCGCTCTTCCTTCCACGGGTCGCCGTGCAGGTTGTAACCCGCGTTCTCCCAGAAGCCGGGCTCGTCGTCGGACTGCATGACGATGCCGCGCACCCACTTGGCGCTCTTCCAGAAGTACAGGTGGGGCACCAGCAGGCGGGCGGGCCCACCGTGCTCGGGCGTCAGGGGCTCGCCGTCGGCCTCGAACGCGATCCAGGACTTGCCGTCGAGCAGCTCGTCGAGCGGGACGTTGGTCGTGTAGCCGCCGTAGCTGTGCACCATGCAGTAGTCGAGTTCGGTCTCGACGTCCTCGAACAGGCGGTCGAGCGGGACACCCCGCCACGGCATGTCGAGCTTGGTCCAGTGCGTGACGCAGTGGATGTCGACGGTGACGTCCTCGATGCCGAGTGCGTGCACCTCGTCCCAGGTCCACTGGTGCAGGCCGGACTCGGTGCGGATCGAGAAGGCCCAGTCGGTCGGCTCGATGTCGGGCGTCGCCCCGGCGGACAGGACGGGCCAGTCGCGGACCAGGGTCTGACCGGGCGGGATGCGGGTGTCGTCGCGGTCGTCGCGGCGACCGCCGAACCCGCGGGTGAACGTGGCCATGGTCCTCCTCGGGGACGTCGGTGCGTTCCCGATCATGCCGTGTGCCGGGCGGTGCCGTGTAACGGGTTGGTAAACGTTCCACCCGTGGACGGAACGGTCGTGCGCGGCGGCGGATCCGCGCAGGCTCGCCGATCGGGTCGGACGCGGTGGTGATCCGCGCGTCAGGAGCGGGCTTGGGGGATCGGCCCGGGACCTCTATCGTTCACCGGAACGATTACAGGAGGGGTCACCCCGAATGCAGCCCATCGTCCCCGAACCCCGCAATGCCCACGGTCCGAGCCGTCGGGCGCTCATCACCGGCGCCGCCGGTCTGGCCGGCCTCGGCCTGCTCACGCTCGCCGGATGCAGCTCCGGTGCGACCGCCGGCACCCCCACGATCCCCGAGGCCGCGGCTACGGGCGTCGCTCGTCGCGGCGGACGCCTGCGCATCGCACGGCCCGCCGCGTCCGCCGCCGAGACCCTCGACTCCGCGAGCTCGCTGTCGGCCTACGAGTACCTCGGCGCGCTGTACAACCGGCTCGTCAAGCTCGACCAGCAGGGCACCCCGGTGCCGGACCTGGCCGAGGAGTGGTCCGCGAACGCCGACGGCACCGAGTGGACCTTCGCGCTCCGCCGGGGCGTGACCTTCCACGACGGGTCCCGGTTCACCGCCGACGACGCCATCGCGAGCATCCGGCACATCCTCGACGAGAAGACCGGCAGCCCGCAGGCCGGCGTGCTCGGCGAGGTCATGGACGCCGACTCGATGCGCGCCGTCGACCCGTACACGCTGCGCTTCTCGCTGACGAAGCCGAACGCGGAGTTCCCCTCGCTGCTCACCGCGTACCAGTGCTACATCGTGCCGGCAGACGCCATCGCCGACATCGGCCGCACCGGGATCGGGACGGGGCCGTTCCGGCTGTCGTCGTTCACCCCCGCCGGTGCCGGCAGCGTCGAGGCGTTCCCGGACCACTTCGCCGGCCGCCCGGCGCTCGACGGCATCGACTTCTACTCGATCCAGGACACCACCGCGCGGGTGAACGCCCTGCTCGCCGGGCAGATCGACCTCATCTCGCAGACCAACCTGGACTTCGCCACCGCCCGGGTGGTGTCGGCGTCCGACCGCGCCACCGTCGCCCGGTCGAAGAACGCCCAGTGGTACACGATCCCGATGCTCGCCACGAGCGACGAGTTCAGCGACCCGCGGGTCCGCCAGGCGATGAAGCTCGCCTACGACCCTCGGAAGATCGTCGACACCGCCCTGCAGGGCACCGGTTCCGCAGGTTGGGACAACCCCGTGCCGCCGCAGCTCGCCGCGTTCGTCGACGACCACCGCGAGTACGACCCGGACAAGGCACGGGCGCTGCTCAAGCAGGCCGGGCGCGAGGACTTCCGCGCCGCGATCTACACGTCGAGCTACGAGTCGGTGTTCACCCCGATGGCCGTCGCCTACCGCGACGCCGTCGCCGACGCGGGCATCCGCCTGACCGTCCGCAACGCGAGTTCGGACTCGTACTACACGCAGATCTGGATGCAGAAGCCGCTCATGGTGAGCTACTGGTTCACGGGGCGGCCGATCGACCAGCTGCTCAACCAGATCTTCCGCTCGGGGTCGTCGTACAACGAGAGCGCCTGGTCGAACGAGACCTTCGACGGGCTGCTCGACGACGCCCGCGCCGAGATGGACGACGCCAAGCGGCTCACCCTGTACCAGGACGCCCAGCGGCTCGTCGTCGAGGACGGTGCCGACATGACGCCGATGTTCGGCGACCGGCTCGTGGGGTTGTCCCGCGACGTCGTGAACTACTCGGAGTACGGCTTCGAGTTCGACTACCTGCGGATCGGACTGCGCCGATGACGACCACGAACACGCCGTCGGACGTCCTCGTCCCCGTCCTCCGCCGCGTCGGCATCGCCGTGCTGACGGTGGTGCTCGCCTCGCTCTTCGTGTTCCTCGCGGTGCAGGCGCTCCCCGGTGACGTCGCCCAGCAACTGCTCGGGCAGAACGCCACCCCCGACGCCGTCAAGCAACTGCGCGAGACCCTCGGCCTCGACCAGAACGTCTGGCTCCGCTACCTGCAGTGGCTCGGCGGCGCCGTGCACGGCGACTTCGGCACCTCGCTCGTCAGCGGCGAACCGGTCGCCCCGACGCTGTTCACGGCCTTCCGGAACAGCATGCTCATCGCCGTGCCCGCGATGCTCGTCGGCGTCACGGTGTCCCTGACGCTCGGTGTCGTCGCCGGTGTCCGCCGCGGCCGTCCGAGCGACAAGGTGATCTCGATCGTCAGCCTGGTCGTGATGAGCGTGCCGGAGTTCATGGTCGCCACCGTCCTGGTGCTGCTGTTCGCGATCGGCCTGCCGGTGTTCCCCGCCGTCGTGCTGCGGGGGAGCGACGCCACCGTCGCCGAGCTGCTGCCCACCATCTGGCTGCCGATCATCGTGCTGACCCTCGCGATGGCCGCCTACATCGTGCGGACGGCCCGCTCGTCGACCATCGACGTGATGGCGTCGGAGTTCGTCACGACGGCCGAGCTCAAGGGCCTCACGATGCGCCGGGTGGTGTGGAAGCACGCGGTGCCGAGCGCCCTGCTCCCGACGCTCAACGTCGTCGCGCTCAACGTCGCGTGGCTGCTCGGCGGTGTCGTGGTGGTCGAGAACGTCTTCAACTACCCGGGGATGGGCAAGCTCATGCTCGAGTCGGTGTTCAACCGCGACCTGCCCACCATCGAGGCGATCGCCCTGCTGAGCGCCCTGATCTACGTCGTGTGCAACCTGGCCGCCGACCTCGTCGCGCTCGCACTCGACCCGAAGCTGCGGACCCGCCAGCGACGACCGCGCACGCGCACCCGCAGCGCCCGCAGCACCAGGAAGGCCGCCGCATGACCGCCACCGCACCCCGCCGCCGCGTCGGACGCGACGTGCTCGCCGGCGCGCTCGCACCCTTGCGCGGGTCGACGGCGCTGAGCATCGGCCTCGGCCTCATCGCCCTGCACGTCGTCCTCGCCCTGCTCGCGCCGGTCATCGCCGGGCACGACCCGGTCGCGACGAACGCCGGCGACGTGCTCGCCGGTCCGACGTGGACGCACTGGCTCGGCACCGACCAGTACGGCCGCGACGTGCTGTCCCGCACCCTGAACGGCGGCCGGTACGCGCTGTCCGTGACCTTCCTGGCCACCACGATCGCCGTCGCGGTCGGCACCGTGCTCGGCTGCGTCACGGCCTACGCCGACAACTGGTTCGACGAGGTCGTCATGCGCGTCGTCGACGCCCTGCTCAGCGTGCCGTCGATCCTCGCGCTCCTGGTCGTCGTGACGGTCTTCGACGCCGGCCTCTGGGTCATCGTCCTCGCCGTCACGGTCGTCTACGCCCCCGCGGTGACCCGGGTCGTCCGCGGCGCCGCCCGCACCGTGATCACCCAGGACTACGTCACCGCGGCCCGTGCCCGGGGCGAGCGGCCGCTGTCGATCGTGTTCCGCGAGATCCTGCCGAACGTGCTCGACGTCGTGCTCGTCGAGTACGCGATGCGGGCGTCGTGGATCGTGCTGCTCGTCGCGTCGCTGTCCTTCCTGGGCTTCGGCGCGAACCCGCCGACCCCGGACTGGGGCCTGATGGTGCAGGAGAACCGCACCGCGCTCACCGTGGTGCCGCTCGGCACCCTCGCCCCGATCGTGGCGCTCGCCACGCTGGTGATCGGACTGAACCTCGCGGCCGACGGCCTGAGCAAGTCGCTCGGCGTCGACCGCGCCAAGCAGGGAGTCAGCGCATGACCCGCACCGACACCGGCACGACGTCCGCCGCGACGACGACCGTGCCCGACGCGATCGTCCGCGTCGACGACCTGTCCATCTCGTACGCCGCCGGCAAGCGACGGGTCCCCGTCGTCCGGAGTGTCTCGTTCGCGATCGAGGCCGGTCGCACCCTCGGCCTGGTCGGCGAGTCCGGCAGCGGCAAGTCGACCGTCGCGCGGACGCTCCTCGCACACCTGCGCGCCGGGTCGGCGATCGACGGCGGGACGGTCCGCGTCGACGGTGCCGACGTGTTCGCCCTGTCGCCGGCCGGCCGCCGGGCGCTCCGCGGCGGCACCGCCTCGGTCGTCGCCCAGAACGCCGGACAGGCGCTCACCCCGTCGATGCGCGTCGGCGAACAGATCCGCGAGGCCCTCCGCGCCCACGGCGAGCCCGACGGCCCCGAACGCGTCGCCGAGCTGGTCCGGCTGGTCCGGCTGCCGGACCCCGACGGGATCGTCCGCCGGTACCCGCACCAGTTGTCCGGCGGGCAGCAGCAGCGCATCGCCATCGCGATGGCCGTCGCCGCCCGGCCGCGCGTGCTCGTCCTCGACGAGCCGACCACCGCCCTCGACGTCGTCACGCAGGCCGCGGTCCTCGACCTGGTCGCCGACCTCGGTCGGCAGCTCGGCATGGCCGTCCTGCTCGTCAGCCACGACCTCGGGGTGGTGTCCGCCATGGCGGACGAGATCGCCGTGATGCGCGACGGCGAGGTCGTCGAGCACGCCGCCACCGCGGCGCTCTTCGCCGCGCCGCAGCACGAGTACACGCGCGCCCTGCTGGCCGCGGTGCCGGACGGGCGACGGCCTGGGCCCACGTCGCCGGTTCCGGATCGACGCGCCAGCGGCGAGTCGGCCGTGCCGATGGGGAGAGGAGCGGATCGCGACGCCCTGGACGCGACCGCCCCCGGGACGGTCGGCTCCACGGCTACCGGCACCGTGCCTCCCGAGCGCGCAGCCCGCCCCGTGGTGACCGCGGACGACCTGGTGATCCGCTACGGCCGCGGCCTGCCGGCCGCCGTCGACGGCGTCTCGTTCACGATCGCCGCGCACGAGACGCTCGCCGTCGTCGGCGAGTCCGGCAGCGGCAAGTCGACGCTCGCGACGGCGCTGGCCGGCCTGGTGCCGGCCGAGTCGGGGACGTTCACGTACGACGACGGCGCGACGAGCGGCGACCTGCGCGAGCCGATCGCCGGCCGCGCGCCCGCCCTGCGGCGCGCGGTGCAGCTCGTGTTCCAGAACGCGGACACGTCGCTCAACCCGCGGCGCACCGTGGGTGCAGCCGTCGCGCGGCCGCTCCGGTTGTTCAGCGGCTCGTCCTCGCGCGATCGCGTCGGGGCACTGCTCAGCCAGGTCGGGCTCGGGCCGGAGTTCGCCGACCGGCTGCCCGCGCAGCTGTCCGGTGGGCAGCGGCAGCGCGTCGGGATCGCGCGCGCACTCGCGGCCGAGCCGTCGCTCGTGATCGCCGACGAGATCACCACCGCGCTCGACGTGCAGGTGCAGGCGGGGATCCTCGCGCTGCTGGCCGACCTGCAGCGCGAGCGGGGCCTCGCCTGCCTGTTCATCAGCCACGACCTCGCCGTGGTGCGGGGCGTGGCGGACCGGGTCGCGGTGATGACCGGCGGCCGGATCGTCGAGATCGGGCCGACCGAGCGGGTGCTCACCGGCCCGAACCACCCGTACACGTCGACGTTGCTCGCGGCGACGCTCGAACCCGGCAGCACGACCCTGCCCGACGTCGGTGACGGGGTGCCGCGCTGGCGGCACGCCGACGGCTGGACCGACCACGGCGACGGACACCGCACCCGCAACTGGGAGGACGCATGACCACCGACGACGGCACCGCCCACGGCACCGCCGCCACCACCTTCACCGCCATCGGCGACCCTGGCTCGCTGCCCGCGGGCGTGACGGTCCGCGACGAGTGGATCCCGATGCCCGACGGTGTCCGGCTGCACGCCCGGATCTGGGCGCCGTCGCAGTCGCCGACGCAGTCGGGTGCGCCCAGCGACCCGACGCCGGTGCTGCTCGAGTACCTGCCGTACCGGCTCGACGACTGGACCGCACCGCGCGACTGGGAGCGGCACCCCTGGTACGCACAGCACGGGTACGCCTCGGTGCGGGTCGACATCCGCGGCACCGGGTCGTCCGACGGGTTCTTCGACGACGAGTACAGCGAGCAGGAGCTGCTCGACGGCGAGGCCGTGATCGCATGGCTCGCCGAGCAGCCGTGGTCGACCGGTGCCGTCGGCATGTTCGGCATCTCGTGGGGCGGCTTCAACGCGCTGCAGCTCGCAGCCCGGGCACCCGCCGCCCTCAAGGCCATCGTGACGGTCTGCTCGACGGACGACCGGTACGACAACGACGTGCACTACGTCGGCGGCGCCGTGCTCGGCATCGACATGGCGGCCTGGGGCGCGACGATGTTCGCCTTCAACTCGCGGCCGCCACGGCCCGAGGTCGTCGGTGCCGGGTGGATCGACCGGTGGCGGGAACGCCTCGAGGCGAACCGCCCGATGACGCCGGTGTGGCTCGCGCACCAGGAGCGCGACGACTACTGGCGGCACGGCAGCGCGGCCGAGGACTACGACGGCATCCGCGCCGCGGTGCTCGCCGTCGGTGGGTGGGCGGACCCGTACCGGGACGCCGTGCTCCGGCTCGTCGACCACGTCAGCGCCCCCGTGAAGGGCATCGTCGGCCCGTGGTCGCACCAGTACCCGGACCGTGGGCTCGCACCGGGGCCGTCGATCGGGTTCCTGCAGGAGACCCTGCGGTGGTGGGACCGCTGGCTGCGCGGGGTCGACACCGGCGTCGAGGACGACCCCGCACTGCGGGCCTGGATCAACGAGGGCGAAGCCCCCGCGCCGTACTACGCCGGACGCCGCGGTCGCTGGATCGGTGCCGAGGCGTGGCCCTCCGCCGCGACCCACGAGCGTGTCCTGCCCCTCGCCGCCCTGCGCGGCGGTGACCTCGGGCCGGTCGTCGTGCGGTCGCCGCAGCACACCGGGGTGGACGCCGGTCGGTTCTTCCCGTTCGGCAACGCCACCGACCTGCCGACGGACCAGCGCGCCGAGGACGGCCGGTCGGTCACCTTCGACTTGCCCGTCGGCAAGGCGTTCGACCTGCTCGGCAACGTGCTCGTGCGGCTGTCCGTCACGAGCGACCAGCCCCGGGCCACCCTGACCGTGCGGCTCTGCGACGTCGCACCGGACGGCTCGTCGACGCTCGTCACGCGCGGGGTACTGAACGCCGCGAAGCGCGACGGCATGGACCGCGACGACGTGCTCGTGCCCGGGACACCCGCCGACCTGCCCGTGCGCCTGGTCTCGACCGGACACCGGTTCGCCGCCGGACACCGGCTGCGCATCGCGGTCTCCTCGTCGTACTGGCCGTGGGTGTGGCCGCACGGCGTCGAGGCCACCGTGACGATCGACCCGACCACCTCGAGCGTCACCCTGCCCACCTGGACCCGGGAGACCGACGACGGGGTGGCCTTCGCCGAGCCCGAACGGTCCGAGCCCCTCGTGATCGAGCGCGTCGCGCCGGCCGACCCGCTGCCGCAGCGCACGGTGACGCACGACGTCGAGACGGGGGAGTGGACGCTCGACGTCGATCCCGGGTACGGCGGCGGACGCGTCTACCCGGACGGCCTCGTGTTCACCGAGGACGCCCGCGAGACGTACCGGATCCGCTCCGACGACCCGACCAGCGCACGGGCGAGTTCCCGCTGGGCGATCGGGCTGACGAAGCCGGAGTGGGCCGCGCGCCTCGAGACGACGTCCGAGGTCACCGCCGACGCCGACACCTTCCACGTCGTCAACACCGTGCGCGCCTGGGCCCGCGACGGCGGACCCGACGAACCCGAGGTGCTCGTCACCGAGCGGACCTTCGTCGACGACGTCCCACGGACCTCGGCGTGACCGCGGCGGCACGCGTCCGGCAGCGGCCGGAGGTCCGACGCGCGATGATCGTCGAGGCCGCCCGCGCGGTGATCGTCCGGAACGGTGTCGGTGCCACCGGACTGCGCGACATCGCGGCCGAGGCCGGCGTCTCCGTCGGCACCGTGACGTACCACTTCGGCAGTGTCGCGGAGATCCTCAACGAGGTCGTGGTGCTCGAGACGGAGCGCTTCTACGGCGCCATCGTCGCGGCCGTCGACGCCGAACCCGACGTGCTCGTGGGGTTGCGGATGCTCGTCGCGCCGCTGTTCGGCGACACCGAGCAGGTCCGGCAGCACTGGCGGATCTGGTCCGACTACTGGACCGCGGTGGTCCGGCGGCCCGAGGTCGCCGCCGAGTACGCCGAACGCATCCGCGTCTGGGAGGCCTGCCTCGTGCGGGTCATCCGGCGCGGGGTGGACGCCGGGGTGTTCGGTGGCACGCGCCAGGGCACCTCCAGCGACGGCGGCGACCCCGTCGACGCCGACACCGTCGCGCTGCAGCTCGCCGCGTACAGCGACGGCGTCGCGACGCAGATCGCCCAGGGTGTGCCCGGCCTGACGAACACGGTCGCCCTGTCCTGGATGTGGCGGTTCCTGTCGCACGAACTCGGTGTGCCCGCTGTGGACATCGCCGGAACCGGTCGTTCCCCCTTGTGATGAGGTAAGGCTTCCCTTACCGTTGCCACATGGCACGGACCCGGCGACAGCCCAGCGAACGCATCCTCATCGCGGGCGGTGCCGAGGACCTCGTCGAGATCCACCGCCAGCTCGAGGAACTCCCCGAGAACGCGTACGGGCAGGTGTTCGTCGAGGTCGCCCTCGACGAGCAGATCCGCATCCTGCCGGCCCCGCCGCGCGTCACCGTGACCTGGCTGGTCCGGAGCGCCCGCAGCTCGGCCGTCGCTCCGCTGGTCTTCGCCGACCACGGCGAAGCGCTGGCACACGCCCTGACCGGGTGGGCCGCCGAGTGGTGCGTGACGGGCTGCGAGCCCCGCACCTCGGTGTGGATCGGGTGCGCGGACAGCCCGTGGATCGAGCGCGCTCGGTCCATGGTGCAGTTCGAGCTCACCGACGCCGGCCAGCAGGTCCAGGTCGAGTACGGCGGGTAAGGGCAGCCTGCTCTTCCTTGCAATGTGCAAAAGACGGGGGCATGGTTGTGCCATGACCACGCAGAGCAGCACCACCACCCCGAGCACCACGTCCCCGTTCTCGACCACGCCGGAGCTCGCAGCCGGGGTCGCCCAGTTCCTCGCCCCCGTCGTCATCGACCTCGAGGCGCTCGTCGTCAACGGCAAGCAGGCGCACTGGCACGTCCGTGGCCGCAACTTCGTCGGCGTGCACGAGCTCCTCGACGAGATCGTCGAGCACGCGCAGGACTACGCGGACAAGGCTGCGGAGCGCATCGTCGCCCTCGGCCTGCCGGTCGACTCGCGCATCGCGACCGTCGCCGCGAACACCACCCTGCCGCCGCTGTCGCAGGGCTTCCAGAATTCCGACGTCACCATCACCGAGGTGATCGCCCAGATCGACGCCGCCCTGCTGCAGGTCCGCCGTGCGGTCGACGGCCTCGACGAGGTCGACCTCAACAGCCAGGACGTCGCGATCGAGATCGAGCGCGCGCTGACCAAGGACCGCTGGTTCCTGCAGGCGCACCTCGCCGCCTGAGTCGCGACCACACCTCTGACGGGAGGCCCGGTGCCAGCTGGCACCGGGCCTCCCGTCCGTCTCGGGTCGCGCTCCGGGCCCGCACCTCACGCGGACGGCGTGACCAGCCCGCTCTCGTAGGCCAGCACCACGGCGTGCACCCGGTCCCGCAGCTGCAGCTTCGCCAGGACCCGGCCGACGTGGGTCTTGACGGTCTGCTCGGCGATGAACAACTCCGCCGCGATCTCGCCGTTCGACCGCCCCCGCGCCATCAGCAGGAACACGTCCCGCTCCCGGTCGGTCAGCACGTCGAGCACCTCGGTCCGCGGGGCCGCCGGCTGTGGACCGGCGACGAAGGCCTCGACGAGGTGCCGGGTCACCCTCGGGGCGAGCAGGGAGTCGCCGGCCGCGACGGTCCGCACGGCCTGTACGAGCTCCTCGGCGCTCGCGTCCTTGAGCAGGAACCCGCTCGCCCCGGCACGGAGCGCGTCGAACACGTAGTCGTCGATGTCGAACGTCGTGAGCATCACCACGCGGACGGGCGACTCCGCGGGCGCCGCGGTGATCCGCCGGGTCGCCTCGATCCCGTCGAGCTCCGGCATCCGGACGTCCATCAGGATCACGTCCGGCCGGAGCCGGATCGCCATGACGACCGCCTCGGCACCGTTCGCGGCCTCGCCGACGACCTCGACGTCGTCCTGGGCCTGGAGGATCGCCCGCAGTCCGACACGGAACATCTGCTGGTCGTCGACCACCATCACCCGCGTCATCGGCTTGCCCCGTCGGCCGTCGGCTGCGACGTGGTCGCGGTGGGCCGGGTGGGCAGACTGACGGCGACGCGGAAGCCGCCGTCCGGGTCCGGTCCGTGGTCGATGGTGCCGCGGAGCGCGGCGACCCGCTCGCGCATGCCCGCCAGACCGAAGCCGCCGTCGTCCGGCGGCGCTCCTGGCACGCTGCCGGCCGGTGGCGCGGTGTTGGCGACCTCGACCGTGAGAGCCGAGCCATGCCTCCCGACCGTCACGACGGTGGTCGCACCGGGCGCGTGCCGGGCCACGTTGCCGAGCGCCTCCTGCACGACCCGGTACACGGTGAGCTGTGCGAGCCGGTCGACGTCGTCGCGGTCCGGGTCGAGCCCCTCGTCGAGTCGGAGCTCGACGGGGATGCCGGCCGCGCGGGTGGCCTGCACCAGTGCGGACAGGTCGGCGAGCCGCGGCTGCGGCGCACGCTCGGCGTCGGCGTCGCCACGCAGGGTGCCGAGCAGCTGCCGCATCTCCCGCAGGGCCGTGCGCGAGGTCTCGGCGATCGCGGCGAACTCGGTGCGGGCGTCCGGCGGCAGGTCCGCGACGCGGTACGGAGCGGACTCGGCCTGCATGTGCACGACGGACATGCTGTGGGCGACGACGTCGTGGAGCTCGCGGGCGATCCGGGAGCGCTCCTCGACCGTCCGGCGTCGTGCCTGCTCGAGCTCGGTGTCGCGGCGGGCGGCGGCGAGCTCCTCGCGCACGGTCCGGCGCTGCCCGATCACGACCGCAGCGGCCGCCACGACGAGGGTGTCGCCGGCGCTCACCACGAAGCTCGTCGCCCAGACGTCGACCTGCCCCCACCGGTCGGGGGTCACGCCGATGAGCAGCAGGGTGAGCAGCGTCGCCGCGACCCAGACCACCGCGGTGAGCCGCCAGGTGGTGCGGACGCCCAGCACGACGAGCAGCACGCTCAGGCCGATGATGCTCGTGACGGAGACCGGCCAGGGCCCGACGGTGCCGGGTGCCGTCAGGACCCCGAGGCCGGCGAGGGCGACGAGGTGCGCGACCGACGCCGTGCGGGGGACGAGCGGTGCGAGGCCGATGCTCGCCGACAGCACGGCGGTCACGAGCAACGCGAGCGGCACGGGGACGCCGTAGAACACCGCGGTCACGGGTGCGGCGACGGCGAACAGGGACACCGCGACGACGACGAAGCCGATCTGCACGGCAGGCCGGACCCAGGTGGGTCGGGGCTTCGGGACGACGGTCATGGGCGGGCGGTCTCTCCGGTTCGGGCGAGGCAGGGTTCGGGGGCGACGGCGGTGGGTGTGGCGGGTGCGGCTGTGGTGGCTGCGGCTGCGGCGCGGGCGTCACGGGCTTCGCGCCTGCGGCTGATGGTACCGAGCACCCGGTCGACCGCGATCCCGAGCCCGGCGGCGACCACCATCGACACCAGGGCGGCGACGATCGGTTCGTGCAGCACGCTCGACGCGGCCAGGGCGATCCCGATCGACACCGCTGACCACGCCAGCCCCGCGATCGCGCTGATCGCGAGGAACCGGCGGTAGGACAGCCGGGTCGCTCCGGCGGTCATGTTGACCGCGACCCGGCCGACCGGGATGAAGCGCCCGGTCAGGATGAGGCTGGCGGAGCGGCGCTGCATCTGCCGCTCGGCGAACGCGAAGGCCGCCGCGATCCGTGGTCGCTTCGACCGGGCCAGGCGAGCGAACCCGATCCGGCGCCCGATCCAGTACGCGATCGAGTCGCCGGCGATCGCTCCGAGGGCGGCGGCGACGAGCACCACGGCGAGGACGGGCTGTCCGGACGTCGCGGCGATCGCGGCGACCGCGACCAGGGCGGACTCGCTCGGCACCGGCGGGAAGAAGCCGTCCACCAGGCACAGGACGAAGAGGACGACGTAGACGAGCGGACTCGCGGCCAGCTCGACGACGAGCGGGGTGATCTGGTCGAACACGGGGTGCTCCCTCCCGCCGACGGAACTCGCCGACGAGGACGACGCTACGGAGCCGACGCGCCGCGGCCATCCCGCGGCGGTCTCGACCACCCCCTACCGCGGTATGACGTTCCCGTCCGCGAAGACCACGTCGGGTGCGTCGACACGGCGGTCGACGACGGTGGTCGGGGCCTCCAGGTGCACGGCACCCGAGGGCATGATGCCCGCACCGCCGAACCGTTCCATCACCCGCCACTGCGCGACGACGTCCTCGCCGGCGTGGTCGGGCGGCAGGGTGTCCCAGAACCGGAAGCCGCCGACCTCCTCGAGCGCACGGCGGTCGTAGAGCGCGCAGGCACCGACCCACGCGACGCGGTAGGGCACCCACTCGCCGGGGTGCAGGTCGAGGTCGGCGGCGACGTGCGTCGGGTTCGCGGCGTTGTGCAGCGACCAACGGTCGAAGCCGGGGGTCCCGCGGCGCACCACCTCGGGCACGACCGGGCCGTCCCACCGTTCGAACACCGACGTCTCGTGCGGACGGCGGTCCTGCAGGTACGACAGGCCCTGCACCGCGCTGCCGACGAACCCGCAGCCTAGGGTGCGCAGCGCGTCGAGCATCCGCGCGATCGACCCCGGCTCGAGCCAGACGTCGTCGTCGAGGAACAGCACCGCAGGTGCCTGGGCGTGGTCGAGCAGGAACTGCCGGTGCTCTGCCAGGCCACGCCGTTCCGGGTGGGTGAGGAGCGTGACGGGCCGGCCCTGCGCCTCCAGGACGCGGAGCATCGCGGCGACCGCCGGCGCGCTGGCGGCGTCTCCGTCCGCGGACTGGTCGCTCAGCACGACGCGCAGGTCGACCTCGGTCTGGGCGGCGAGGCCGGCGAGCGTCGTGGCGAGCTCGGCCGGCCGGCCGACGGTCGGGATGAGCACGTCGACGTCGACCGTGCTCGTGTCCGCTGGATCGGGGGCCTTCGCCCAGGACCCGGACCAGCGGGCGGTCACGGTGCCGGGTCCGGTTCGGGCCGCGCAGCGGCTTCGCGGATCCGGCGCACGACGGCGCTGGTGGAGTGCTCGGGCACGTAGTCGACCATGACGACCTCGCCGCCGTAGCCGCGCACGACCTCGGTCTCGGTCAGCATCTCGGGGGAGTAGTCCCCGCCCTTGACGTAGACCTCGGGGCGCAACCGTTCGATGAGCGGGATGGGGGTGTCCGTCGCGAACACCGTGACCAGGTCGACGCAGGCCAGTGCGGCGAGCACTCCGGCGCGGTCCTCGGCCGGGTTGATCGGCCGCTCCGGGCCCTTCAGCCGGCGCACCGAGTCGTCGTCGTTCAGGGCGACGACGAGCAGGTCGCCCAGGTCACGGGCCTGCCGCAGGTACGTGGTGTGCCCGCGGTGCACGACGTCGAAGCAGCCGTTCGTGAAGACCACGCGGCGGCCGGCCTGGCGAGCGGCCTCGACCGCGGAGGCGAGCTCGTCGTGGTCGACGACGGTCGCCGCCGGGGCGGTCACCGAGTCGAGCAGGGCGGCGGCGGTGCAGACGGACGTGCCGGCCTCGCGGACGACGACGTCGGCAGCGGCCTGGGCGACCGCGACGGCGTCGCGCAGGGGTGCCTGCACGGCGAGGGCGACGGTCGCGGCGGCGCAGAAGGTGTCACCGGCGCCGGAGGCCTGCTGCTCCGAGGCGGGCGTCGCACGCGTGCGGAACCCCTGGTCGGAGCCGGGCTCGAGCAGCACGGTGCCGTCGCGGTCGAGCGTGACCACCGCGGCCCGGGCCCCACTGCGGGCGAGCACGTCGGCACGGGCCGCGACGACGGTGCCGACGCGGTCCGCGCCGGTGCCGAGCTCCGTGCCGAGCAGCGCGGCGGTCTCACCGGCGTTCGGCGTGACGAGGTCGGGGTGCAGCGCGGCCCAGCGGGTCAGGTCGTGCGCGTCGACCACGACGGCGCCGGGGCGGTCACGGTCGAGCATCGGCACGACGTCCTCGGCGCGGACGCCCAGGCCGTAGTCGCACACCACGGCGGCGTCGGCGCATCTGATGGCACGGGCCACCGAACGGGCGAGGCGTTCGCCGTGCTCGGCGGTCGGGGTCGCAGCCAGCTCGTCGACCCGGACCACCACGCGGTCACCGCCGACCACGCGCGACTTCGTCGTGGTGCGGGCACCGGGGATCTCGACCAGGAACGACGTGTCGACGCCGGCAGCCTCGAGCCGCTGGCGCAGGACGTCACCGGCCTCGTCGTCACCGATGAGCCCCACCATGCGGACCCGGGCGCCCAGGGCGCGGGCGTTCACGGCCGTGTTCGCCGCGCCGCCCGGCACCGCGATGGTCTCGGTGACGCGGACGACGGGGGCCGGGGCCTCGCGGGAGACCCGCTCGGCCTCGCCGACGGTCCAGCGGTCGAGGATGCAGTCGCCGATGACGACGACGAGGGGTTCGCGGTCGTCGATCGTGGCGACGAGGTCACGGACCAGGCGGACGTCGGCGGTCATCGGGTTCCTCCCACGGTGTCGGCGCTGCCGGCGGTGGCGCCTGCTGCGGCTGCGGGGCCGGCGGTGCCTGCTGCGGCGCCGGTGCTGCTGGTGGCTGCGGTGGCGCCGGCTGCTGCGGTCGACGGCTCGGCGGTGCGGCGCGGCGGGGCTGCCTCGAGGTGCACCACCGTCGTGGTCGTCATCTCGTCGAGCAGGTGCGGGCCGTACCCGAACCCGGCGCCCGAGGCACCGCGGGGCTGGGCGCTGCCACCAGGAGCGCCACCGAACACGGCGTTCACCTTGACGGTGCCGACGGGCAGTTCGGCCGCGGCACGGAGTGCGTGCGCGGTGTCGTTCGTCAGCACCGTGGCTGCGAGGCCGTAGCGGTCCGCTGCGGCGAGCCGGAGGCCCTCCGCGAAGTCCGACACGACGCGCACCGGGGCGATCGGGCCGAAGGTCTCCTCGGTCAGCACGAGCATGTCGTCCGTGCAGTCGGTCAGGACGGTCGCCGGGTAGAACGATCCGAGCCCGCCGGGCGTCACGCCACCGGTCCGGGCCGAGGCGCCGCGGGCGATCGCGTCGTCGACGTGGTGCTGCACGAGCTCGCGCAGCCGGTCGTCCACGAGTGGCCCGAACTCCGCGGCGGGTGCGGCCGTGCGGCGCTCCGCCTCGGCGACGAGCGCGGCGACGAAGGGCTCGGCGACGTCCTGGTGCACGTACACCCGCTCGACGCTGGTGCAGATCTGGCCGGTGTTCGCGAACGCGCCGAGGGCGACCTGTGCGGCGGCCCACTCCGGGTCGACGTCGGCGTCGACGATGACCGGGTCGTTGCCGCCGTTCTCACGGATGACGTGGGCGCGGGTGGTCGCGGCCACCTCGCTCAGGCGGTCACCGGTGGCGGTCGACCCGACGTGCGCGTAGACGTCGATGCCCTCCTGCGCCAGGAGCAGCTCGCCGGTGGTCGCGTCGCCGTCGACACCGATGAGCACGCCGTCCGGCAGGACCTCGGCGAGCAGCGCGTTGAGTCGGGCGAAGGTCGCCGGGCAGCGTTCGCTGCCCTTGTGCACGACGGTGTTGCCCGTGACGATCGCTGCGCCGAGGATCCCGCAGGCCACGGCGACCGGGTCGTTCCACGGCGTCAGGGCGAGCACCACGCCGCGCGGGTGCGGCACCGACCAGTCGGCGGCACCGAACTGCCCGCGCAGGGCCTCACCACGGTGCACCGGCCCGAGCTCGGCGTACTGCACGAGCGTGCCGATGCCGGCCTCGACCCCACCGAGGGCGTCGCCGGGCACCTTGCCGGTCTCGCGGGTGTTCAGGTCCGCCAGCTCCTGCGCGTGCGCACGGAGGTGCTCGGCCGCGGCGTGCAGCAGGGCACCGCGCTCGGCCGGCGCGGTCCGGGCCCAGGCACCGGCAGCGGCACGGGAGCGAGCGACGGCGTTGCGGACGTCGTCCTCGGTCGAGCGTCGCACGGTGGACGCGATCGATCCGTTCACGGGGTCGGTCACCACGAGGTCGTCGGCGGCGGGGGGTGCGATCGTCATGGGGTCCTTCCGGAGGCGGGCGGGGCCTCACACGGTGCTCGTGCTCCGCTGTGTGCGGTCACGGCATCGCGCTTCTCGTCCATCCGGGGCCGCTGCTGGACGTTCGGACGGGTCCGACCGGTAGACGTGGAGCTGTGCAACAGATCGGCGTGGGCGGAGAACGGTTCGACGGTGTCAGCGAGATCGCGGTGCTCCGCGGCGGGGGACTGGGCGACCTGATGTTCGCCCTGCCGGCGGTCGAGTCCCTGGCCGCCGCGTACCCCGGAGCCCGGATCACGCTGCTCGGGGCGCCGTCCGCGCGGCCGGTGCTCGAGGGCCGGAGCGAGGCCGTGCACGCCTACGAGGAGCTTCCCGTCGTGCCCGGGGTCCGGGACTCCGGCGAGGGCGCACCGACCGAGCAGGACTTCTTCGAGCGGCTGCACGGGCGCTTCGACCTCGCGGTGCAGGTGCACGGCGGCGGGCGGAACTCGAACCCGTTCCTGCTCCGGCTCGGCGCCCGTCACACCGTGGGCACCGCCACCGAGGACGCCGAGGTCCTGGAGCGCTGGGTCCGCTACGTCTACTACCAGCACGAGGTCGTCCGGGCGCTCGAGGTGGCCTCGCTGGCCGGTGCCGAACCGGTCACCCTCGACCCGCGACTGCACGTCCCCGAGGCCACGCGGGCCGGGGTCCGACAGCGCCTCGGCGTGCGGGGACGGCTCGTCGCGATCCACCCCGGCGCCACCGACCCGCGTCGCCGCTGGAGCCCCTCGCGCTTCGCCGAGGTCGCCCGTGCCCGGCTCGCCGCCGGTGACGACGTGGTGCTCGTGGGTGACGACTCGGACGTGCAGGCGTCGTCCGCCATCGTCGCGTCGCTGCCGCCCGAGTTGCGGGAGCGCGTGCACGACCGCACCGGGTCACTGCCGCTGCGTGAACTGCCCGACGTCCTGGCCGCCGCCGACGTCATGGTCGGCGACGACTCCGGCCCGCGGCACCTCGCCGTCGCCGTGGGCACCCCGACCGTCGGCGTGTTCTGGTTCGGCAACGTGATCAACGCCGGGCCGTTCGACCGCGGTCGGCACCGCGTGCACCTGTCCTTCGTGACGCAGTGCCCGGTGTGCGGCACCGACGTCACCCAGGTCGGCTGGACCGCCGAGCGGTGCGAGCACGACCCGTCCTACGTGGACCAGGTCGAGCCGGAGGCCGTCCTCGCCGACGTCGAGGACCTGCTCCGCACGACCTGACGAGCCTCGCACCGTGCGAGCTTCGGTCACGTGCGCGCGTCGTCGCCCCGTGCGCGGTTGCCCGCTGCGTGCGGCGCTGCAAGCGCGCACCCAGCCGTCAACGCTGCACCAGGCAACGCACCGCGCACCGTGCACGGAACGCGACCCGACGCCGGACGGGAGGCCCGCTGCCAGCCCGCAACGCGCCTCCCGGCCGCACCGTGCGCACGCCGTCACCCCGTGCACGGTTCACCGCTGCGTGCGGCGCTGCAAGCGCGCACCCACCAGTCAACGCTGCACCAGGCAACGCACCGCGCACCGTGCACGGAACGCGACCCGACGCCGGACGGGAGGCCCGCTGCCAGCCCGCAACGCGCCTCCCGGCCGCACCGTGCGCACGCCGTCACCCCGTGCACGGTTCACCGCTGCGTGCGGCGCTGCAAGCGCGCACCCAGCCGTCAACGCTGCACCAGGCGACGCACCGCGCTCCGTGCACGGGACCCGGCACGCGGACACACGGGAGGCGCGGTGCCAGCCGGCACCGCGCCTCCCGTCCGTCAGCGGCGAGCGACTACGGCCAGCTCGGCTCCGTCGCCGGCATGATCGACAGCTCGCGGATCTCGCAGCCGGCCGGCTGCGACAGCGCGAAGATGATCGAGTTCGCGACGTACTCCGGCTCGATGAGCTGCGCGTCCGGGCCCGGCTTGTACTGCTCGGTCCGGTCGGCGAAGAAGTTCGTCCGCATCCCGGCGGGGATGATGTTGGTCACGCCGATGCGACCGGCGGTCTCGGCGGCCAGCGCCTGCGAGAAGCCTCGGACGCCGAACTTCGACGCCGAGTACGCGGTGCCGTCGCCGACGCCGCGCAGGGCGAGCGATGACGAGATCGTGACGACGCGGCCGTGCGTGGCATCGAGGGCGGGCAGGGCGGCGCGCACGGTCGAGGCGGTGCCGATCAGGTTGACGCCGACGATCTGCTCCCACTTGCCGGACGAGATCGCGTCGATCGGGGCGGGGGTGTCGATGCCCGCGGCGGTGACGACGGCGTCGAGGCCGCCGTGCCGCTCGGCGGCGTCACGGACCGCCTGCTCGACGGCGTCGGTGTCCGAGACGTCCACGGCGACGGCGTCGACGCCCTCGGGGACGGCGTCGATCCGCAGGTCGAGGACGATCGGGGTGCCGCCGGCCTCGGTGACGGCAGCCACGACGGCGGCGCCGAGTCCGGAGGCGCCGCCGGTGACGAGGACGCGGCCGATGGGGGTGGTGGGGACGGGCATGGATGTCCTTTGCGTAGTGGAGCGGGAAGTGGTCGAACAGGTGTGTGACGGCGGGCGGACGCTCAGCCGACGCGTTCGATCGCGGCGGCGAGCCGGGTGGTCGACCGGCCCGGGTGGAACGGCACGGTGACGACGCGGCCACCCCACTCGGCGAGGGTCGCCGTCTCGGGCAGTTCGCTCGCGGTGTAGTCGCCGCCCTTCGCCCAGACGTCCGGTCGGAAGCGGCGCAGGGCCTCGTCGGGGGTGGACTCGTCGAACACCACGACGGCGTCGACGCAGTCGAGTGCCAGGAGCAGCTCGACCCGGTCGTCCTGGGTCATGATCGGCCGGTCGGGGCCCTTCAGAGCACGCACCGACGAGTCCGAGTTCAGGCAGACGACCAGGCAGTCGCCGAGTGCACGGGCGGCCGACAGGGTGCGGGCGTGCCCGGCGTGCAGCAGGTCGAAGCAGCCGCCGGTCGCGACGACGGTGCCGCCGGCGCTCCGGACGTCGTGCACCAGGCGCATGGCGTCCCGGTCTGCCCCGGGCACGGCGAGCGGCGCGGGGCCGTCGTCGGCGAAGAGCGCGGTGACGCCGCCGGCGGCCAGGTACTCGGACGCGGCGACCACGCCGGCGGAGACGGCGTCGGGGACGTCCGCCCCGGACGCCAGCGCGACGGCGACGCCCGCGGCGAGCCGGTCGCCGGCACCGCAGGGGTCCCCGGCGCTGACGGACGGAGCCGGCACGAAGCGGCTGTCGCCCTGGGCGTCGGCGAGCAGCGCGCCGCGGTCACCCATCGTCACGGCGACGGCGCCGGCCTGCCACTGTTCGACGAGCCGGGCGGCGGCGACGGTCGCGAAGGGCACACCATGTCCCTCGACGTCGGTGAAGCGTCGCGCCTCGGCAGCGTTCGGGGTGGCGACGGTGGTGCCGGGGACGGGGGCGGCACCCTTGGGGTGCGGGTCCCAGACCACCGGCAGGTGCTCGGCCGCACGGGTGAGGGCGTCACGGAGTGCCGGGGCAGCGGCGACCCCGCGGCCGTAGTCGGCGACGACGATCGCGTCGACGCCGTCGAGGGCGGCGGTCATCGCGTCGGTGGCACCGGGCACGGGCGGGGTCGCGCAGCCTTCGTCGATCCGGACGAGGGCGTGGTCGACGACGCGCACGCGGGTCTTCACGGGGGTGGGGACGCCGGAGGGTCCGGCGATGATCGTGACGTCGGGGAGCAGGTCGCGGATCTCCTGGGCACGGCCGTCGTCGCTCAGGACGGTGACCAGGGTGACGTCGTGGCCGTCGCGGGCGAGCATGGTCGCGACGAGTCCGGCGCCACCGGCACGGCGGTCGTCGGTGGCGACGTCCACCACGGGGACGGGGGCGTCGGGGCTCAGACGCTCGCTCGTGCCGGACACGTCGACGTCGAGCAGGGTGTCCCCGACGACGGCGATGCGGAAGCGCGGTCCGGCGGCACGGCCACCGGCGGCACCGGAACGCGGTGCGGCGGCAGCGAGCCCGCTCATCGACGGCCCCCGCGACGCAGCGTCGGCTCCATGGCCTTGCAGAGCGCGTGCACCAGGACGAGCTGCGCCTCCTGCACGTTGGCGGACGGCCCCTCGATGCAGATCGCGTCGTCGACCAGGTCGGCGAGCGGGTTCGGTCCGGAGCCGGTCAGCGCGAGGGAGCGGGCACCTACGGCACGTGCGGCCTCGGCGGCCCGCAGCAGGTTCGGGCTCTTGCCGCTCGTCGACAGCAGCACGAGGACGTCACCGGCACGGGCGTGCGCCGACACCTGCCGCGCGAACACCTGGTCGTAGCCGTAGTCGTTCCCGATGGCGGTCACGGCAGAGGTCTCGGCGTGCAGCGAGATGGCCGAGTACGCGGGCCGGTCGCCCTCGAAGCGGCCGGTGAGCTCGGACGTCAGGTGCTGCGCCTCGGCAGCCGAGCCGCCGTTGCCCGCGGCGAGCAGCCGACGCCCGGCGACGAGCCGCCCGGCGATGTCGTCCGCCCACTCGGCGATGTGGTCCCGGTGGTCGACGAGGGAGGCGATCACGGGGACCGACGCCGCGACGTGGTCGACGACGACGCGGGCGCTGTCGGTGACGGCGCGGTCCTCGAGCCCGGTCTGCTGGTCGATGGTCATCGTGCGGTCCTCTCCGTCGACTGCGCGGCGCGGGTGACCCGGCCGGCGTGGGTGGTGCGCGAGCGGCCGGCGGCGGGCCCGGTGGTGCTGGCGGACGAGGTCGTGCCGGCGAGCAGGCGCTCGTAGACGCGCTCGCTGTCGGCCGCGACCTTCTGCCACGTGTAGCGGGACTCGGCGCGCTGTCGACCGGCTCGGCCGTACGCCTCGCGGCGCTCCGGGTCGTCGAGCAGTGCGCCGACGGCCTCGGCGACCGCGGTCTCGTCGCGCGGCGGCACGTGCAGGCCGGTGGCGTCCTCGACGACGGTGTCGATGAGCCCGCCGACGCTCGACGCGACCACCGGGCGGCCGCAGGCCATCGCCTCGAGCGGCACGATGCCGAACGGCTCGTACCAGGGGGCGCAGACGACGACGTCGGCGCTGCGGTAGACGGCGGGCATGTCGTGCTGCCCGAGCTGCCCGCGGAACGTCACGTGGTCGCGCACGCCGAGCGACCGGGCGAGTGCGTCGAGGCGCTGGTACTCGGGGTCGTCCACCAGGTCGGCACCGGCGACACCGGCACCGCCCACGACGACGAGTTCGACGTCACGGCCCTGTTCGACGAGCGCGGCGAGTGCGGCGATCGTCGTCCCGACGCCCTTCCGCTGCACGAGTCGTGAGGCGGTGAGCACCCGGAGCGGACGGTCGCGCTGCTCGACGGGGCCGTCCGGACGGAAGAGCGACACGTCGACGCCGCACGGCACCACCGAGATGCGGTGCAGCGGGACACCGAGGGCCTTGAGCTCGAACGCCTCGTCCGAGCAGGTCGCGACGACCTGGTCGACGCTCCGGCCGACGGCGGGTTCGACCCACTCGCGCTCGGCCGGGCTGGTGTCCGCGGCACCCTGGTGCCGGCGCTTCACGACACCCAGGGCGTGGAAGGTCTGCACCACCGGGATCCGCACCCCACCGGTCCGGGCCTGCACCTGCGTCACCGCGTCGAGGGCGGCGTGGCCCGACATCCAGAAGTGCGCGTGCACCACGTCGGGACGGTCGAGGAACCACTCGGCGGCGAGCACCGACGCGAACGTCCCCATGAACGGGAACAGTTCGTCCTTCGGCACGGCACGCGCGGGACCGGCGTCGACGTGCACGACGTCCACACCGGGGCGCAGGGGCACGCGGACGGGCTGCGACGCGTCGTCGCGTCGCGTGTAGACGGTCACGTGGTGGCCGCGGTCGGCCAGTGCACCGGACAGTTCGGCGACGTGGACGTTCTGCCCACCGGCGTCGACCCCGCCGAGCACGGCGAGCGGACTCGCGTGCTCGGACACCATGGCGATCTTCATCGCAGGCTCCCTTCGAGCGCGGCTCCCGCCGCACGGTTCCGTCGCGCACCGCGCGCGACGGCGTCGTCGAGCAGGTCGTCCCAGTCGGCCAGGAACCGACCGAGCGCGTGCCGTGCGAGCACGGCCTCACGCGCCACGAGCCCCCGTCGGCGCGCCTCGTCCGGGTCCTCCAGCAGCAGCCTGGAGGCCCGCACCAGCTCCTCGACGTCGGTCGCGATCGCCCCGGCCTCACCCGGGACCGTGCGGGCCGCGTCCGTCGTCGCGAGCACCAGGACCGGCATGGCCATGTGCATCGACTCGATGAGCGACAGCCCGAGCGAGGTCCAGCGGTTCGGGTGCACGTAGGCCCGCCGTTCGGCCAGCGCCGCGTGCATGGGGTCGGCCTGGACATCGCCCTGCGCGACCACGCGGTCGCCGAAGCCGAGCTCCGGCAGTCGTTCGGTGCCGATGCCCCAGACGTCGACCGGGGCGACCTCGGCGAAGCGGGGGAGCAGGTCGGTGCCGACGACACGGTTGCGCCGGACGGGTTCGTTGATGACGACGCCGAGGCGTTCGAGCGCACCGGTGTACAGCGGGCCGGGGTCGACGACGCCGTGCTCGACGACGGTGGTCCGGGTGGTGCCGCAGTCCCACATCAGGGCGTTCCAGTGCGTCACGTGCGCGATCGTCAGGTCCTCGCGGTCGCGCATCGGGTGCAGGCTGTTCGGCACGTCGACCCGGGGGGCGTTGTGCTCCACGAAGACGATCGGCACGTCGCGGCCACCGAGCAGACGACGGGCTTCCTCGAGCTCCTCGGTGCGCTGCAGGACGACCACGTCGACCTCGGCCTCGGCGATGTCGGCCGGGTCGATCTCGATCGCGGAGTCCGGCCAGGCGCGGCCGCCGCGGCCGAGTCCCCAGGCGTCGCGCGCCGGGGTGGTCGGGATGAGGTACTCGTGGGGGCCGCGGACGAAGGCGTCCATCCAGCCGCCGTGCACGTGCCACACGAGGATCCGCATGCAGGGCCTTCCGGTCGGTGTCGATGGGCTCGCTCCCCGCCGCTGCCGGAGCAACAGGAGAAGGAGCAGGAGAAGCAGTGGCGCACGCTACGCAGCGCCTTCTGGGCCGCCCCGCAGACTTCTCCGATCAGTCCGCGAAACGCGGTCGAGGAGCCGCTCGTGGGCCTCCAGGACGTCCGCGATGCGCACTCCGGACAGGCACGGGTGGCCGGGGACCGGGCACTCGCGAGCGCGGCTGAGCCGGCACGGTGCGGCCTGGTCGCCGAGCAGTTCGACGAGCGGGGCGTACGGCGCCCACTTCACGGCGGGGACGACCGGCGAGAACAGGCTCACGATGGGCGCCCCGACGGCCGCGGCGAGGTGGGCCGGACCGGTGTTCCCGACGACGACGATCTCGGCTCCGGCGAGGACGGCCGCGAGTTCGGCGGGGCTGGTGCGGCCGCCGAGGTCGATGCCGGTGTCGCCCGCCACGGCGGCGGTCAGCGCGCGTTCGCCGGGGGAGCCGGTGACGACGACGGGGACGCCGCGCTCGGCGTAGGCGGCGACGAGCGCACGGTGGTGGGACTCCGGCCACGACCGTGCCGGGACGCTGGCTCCGGGGTGGACGACCACGTAGCGGTCGAGACCGGCCACGGGCGGGGGCAGGACGGCGTCGTGGCGCACCGCGAGCCTCCCGTCGTCGTCCGGCGGCAGCCGGAACCCGGCCGCCTCGGCGATCCGCAGCGCGCGCTCGGGCTCGGGGAGGTCCTCGGGCAGGTCCTCGCCGGGGCGCAGCCGCACGTCGAGCAGCGACCCGGGGTGGTCGACCGAGGCCCCGGAGAGCCGGGGGACCCCGGCCAGGCGCAGGAGCAGGGCGAGGGGCAGGGGCGACTGGTGGAAGGACGTCAGGACGACGGCCTCGTCGGGCTGTTCCTCGGCGACCAGCGCGCGGAACTCGGCGAGCAGGGCGTCGTCGATCGGGCGTGCGGTCTCGGTGACCCACGGTGCCGCCCACACCCGCACCCGGTCGATGCCGGGCAGCAGGTCGGCGGCCGGCGCCCCCTGCGGTCCGCACAGCATCGTCACGTGCGCGGCACCGGCGGCGACCGCGCGCACCGCGGGGCCGGCGACCAGGACGTCGCCGAAGGAGTCGAGTCGGGCGACGAGGACGCGCCGACCGGCGTTCACGCCCGGTCCGCCACGCTGCCGACGTGCTCGAGCACCAGGGTGACGGCCTCGTCCAGGTCCGCGGCGACGGTGTCGGCCTCGTCGATCTCCTGAGCGCGGGTGCGCGGGGTGGGCACGAGGATCCCCTGCGCGCCGGCGTTCCGGGCGGCCTGGACGTCGGCGCCGATGTCACCGACGACGACGATCGACTCCGGCGGGAGGCCGAGCCGCTCGGCGGCGTCGAGGACCATCCCGGGCCGGGGCTTCCGGCAGGCGCAGTCGTCGCCGGCGTCGTGCGGGCAGACGCACCACACGTCGAACGGGCCGACGAGCTCGTCGACCCGGGCGTTGGTGGCGTCGACCTGTTCGCGCGTGGCCATGCCCTTCGCGATCACCGACTGGTTCGTGACGACGCCGAGCTGCAACCCGGCGGCACGCGCCCGGTCGACGGCGCGGCGGGCACCGGGGACGGGGACGACCAGGTGCGGGTCGGCGTTGTACGGGACGTCCACCACGAGGGTGTCGTCGCGGTCGAGGAGCAGGCCGCGGATGACGCGGTCCGGTGCGAGGGCCATGCTCCGTGACTACCGGTCCACGGCCGGGGACCGCCCCAGGAAGAGCCGCGGAGCGCGGTCCCGGCAGGACCGTCAGCGTGTCGGGTCTACCGTCGCGGCGGTGACCGCCCTCGAGAACCTGCCCGACCCCGACGGACGCCCGGAACTGCTCGTCCTCCGTGCCATCAAGCTCGGCGACCTGCTCGTCGCCGTCCCCGCACTGCACGCGCTCCGCCGCGCGTTCCCCGACCACCGCATCACCCTGGCCACCACGGCGTGGCTGGCGCCGGTCGTCGAACTCGTACCGGCGGTGGACGTCCACCTGGCCCAGCACGGTCTCGACCACCCGATCGCGGTGCCGCACGGTGCCGTCGACATCGCCGTCAACCTGCACGGCGCCGGCCCGGAGTCCTCGGACCTCGTCGCCGCGCTCGCCCCGCGCCGGGTCATCGGGCACACCGACCCGACCCACGACTACCAGGGCCCGGAGTGGCCGGACGACGTGCACGAGCGCGACCGCTGGGCGGACCTGCTCACGTGGCACGGCATCCAGGCGGACGCCACCGAGGTGCACATCGACCGCCCCGCCGAGCCGCCGGTGGTCGCCGACGCGGCCGTCGTGCACGTGGGTGCCTTCCACGGTGCGCGGCACTGGCCGACGGACCGCTTCGCCGACGTGGTGCGCGGGCTCCGGGCGCGCGGTGCCGACGTGGTCCTGACAGGAGGCTCGGACGACGTCGTGCGCGCCCGCGCCGTCGCCGACGCGGCCGGCCTGGCGCCGGAGGCGGTCCTGGCCGGCACCCTGGACCTGCAGGCCTTCGCCGCGGTGATCGCCGCGGCGCGGCTCGTCGTCACGGTCGACACCGGCGCTGCGCACCTGGCGTCCGCGTACGGGGTGCCGTCGGTCGTGCTGTTCGGCCCGGCCCCGCCCGAGGCGTGGGGCCCGCCGTCGACCGGTCCGCACATCGTGCTCACCGACGCCTCGGTCCGTCGCGGCGACGTCTTCGCCGAGGACCCGGACCCGGCGATCCTGGCCGTGACCGCGGACGACGTGCTCGGCGCGGTGGACCGGCTCCGGGTGACCGCTCAGGCGGCCGGGCGGTAGCGTCGACCGAGAGCCACCCGGACCTGCCGGACGCTCGGAGGGAGTCCTTCGTGTTCGAAGCCGCGAACATCCGTGACTGGATCGGTCTGCCGGTCGTCGACGAGGCCGACGACAAGGTCGGCACGCTCGAGAGCATCTACTACGACACCGCCACGTCCGAGCCGGCGTTCGGTGCCCTGACCACCGGCATGGTCGGGTTCCAGAAGCTCGTCTTCGTCCCGCTGTTCGGCGCCACCGTCGCCCCGAAGCACCTGCGTGTGACGTTCCCGAAGAAGCTCGTCAAGGACGCCCCGTCGATCTCGACCGATGGCGAACTCGACGCCGCAACCGAGCCCGAGCTGTTCCAGCACTACGGGCTGGAGTACCGCACCGGCAGCGGTGGCGAACGCCGACTCGGACGCCGCTGAGCCCGTCCCGCCCCACCCGACCGACCCCACCCGACCGACCGATCCGCCGCACCCGCCCGGAGGCCGCAACTGCTCCGCACCGCCCGTACGACGCTGCTCGCCGCCCTGGCGGCGGTCGCCGTCGTCGGGCTGGTGGTGGCCGGGGTCGCGGCACCGGGGCCGGTGGAACCCGCGTCGGCCGCGCCGATGTGGCCCGTCCCGCAGCCCTACCCGGTGCCGGACGACCCCACCGAATCGCTCGCCGACCTCCCGCCCGGCAGCGAGTACGTCGCCCTCGGTGACTCGTACTCCGCCGGCTACGGCCTCGGCGACCGGACCCGGCTGCCCACGAGCGCGTGCGTGCAGTCGGCCCGTGACTACCCGCACCGGCTCGCGGCGCGGTTCGGCCTCGACCTGACCGACGTCACGTGCGCGGGCGCCACCAGCGAGGACGTCACGACCGGACACCAGTTCACGGGCGTCCCACCCCAGATCGAGTCGCTGTCGTCGCGCACCCGGCTCGTGACCCTGACGATCGGCGGCAACGACGCGGACCTGTTCGGCACCGCCGCGTCGTGCCTGGCGATCTCGGCCGACGGCCCGGTGTTCTCCGGACGCGACGCGCCGTCGTGCGAGAGCACGCTCGTGCAGGACGGTGAGGACCAGCTCAGCGTGAAGATCCAGTCGCGGGTCGCGCTCGGGATCGCCGACACCCTCGCAGCGGTGCAACGGGCCGCGCCGAACGCCGTCGTCGTGTTCCTCGGGTACCCTGCGATCTTCCCGGACGCCGAGCACACCCCGGCGAAGGGCTGCTTCCGCTCGGCGCTCGACCTCGGCACGCTCGCGGGGTCGTTCCCCTCGGACACCTTCCCGTTCACCGACGACGACGTGGCGTACCTGCACGGCGTGCAGGAGGAGCTCGACGCGGTGTCCGCGTCCGCCGCCGATGCCGCCGGGGTGCGGTTCGTCGACGTCCTCGAACGCACCGAGGCCCACTCGGCCTGCGCCCCAGCGGACGAGCGCTACGTCGCCGGCGTCAGCCTGACCGGCTCGAGCGACCTGCGACGCATCGACCTCAAGGCCGGCGCCCTGCACCCGAACGGCCGCGGTGTCGCGTACCTCACCGACCAGATGGCCGACGCGATCCGGGAACTCGCCGGCTGACCCGTCCGGACCCCGCGCTGTCCGTGTGGGCCGCCGGAGGGACGACGCACACCGGAGCCGCCGTCTCACGGACGACGTCGTGGAGCAGTGCGCCGGACAGCACCCGCACGTGCCCCCGTCCGAGCACCACGAGCGACGCCCGACGGGTGCGCGACGCGATGGCGTGCCCCGGGTGTCCCTCGACGAGCAGCGGCCGGATCCGCACCGCCGGGAACCGCGCGGTCAGGTCCTCGGTGACCCGCTGCAGCAGTTCGGCGTTCCGGGCTCGCCACCGCAGGGGGTCCTCGGCGAAGTCGGTGAGCCCGGTCCGGGTCAGCACGGGCATCTCCCACGCCCGGAGCAGCGTCAGTCGCCGGTGCAGCCGGACGGCCTCGGCCACGGCGATCGAGACGGCCCGTTCGTCGATCGGTTCCTCGACGGCCAGCACCACGTCGCCGTCGATCGGGTGCGGTCCCTCGGGGACGATCACGGTCGGCACCGCCGCGCGGACCGCGACACGCGCCGGGTCGCCGCCGGCTGTCGAACCCCGTCGGCTCCGGAAGGTCCCGATCACCAGGAGGTCACCGCCGTCGGACTCCTCGACCAGGGCGGTGGCGAACGGCCCCGCGTGCCGGTGCACCTCGACGGTCACTCCGGGCAGAGCGGCGCGCGCGGCCTCGGCCAGGCGGTCGGCGACCGGTCCGGGGCCCTCGATCGCCGGGTCGGCACCGATGATCCGGATCCGCTCGATCCCGCTGTCCGCGCGGGCGGCGATCCACCGCAGCGCCTCGTCGTGCGGCATCGCGGCGTCCGCGGCCAGCGTCACCGTCGTCCATCGTTCGTCCATCCCGATCGGCCTCCTCCATCGCAGGTCCTCCGGGGGCGTCACACGGCGCTCCGTGCGCCACACGGTACTCCCGGCGCGGACGTGGGGAACCGGCGGTGGAACCGGGCACGTCGGGTGGTGCGCGGCGTGTGTGTGGTGATCCGGGCCTCCCGGCCGGGTCTGCGTAGTCTCGGGGCGTGGTCGTGAGCGCCGGACTGTTGCTGCACCGGACCGGTCCGTCCGGGCCCGAGGTCTTCCTCGCGCACATGGGCGGGCCGTTCTGGCGGAACCGGCCGCGTGCCTGGTCGATCCCGAAGGGGCTGGTCGAGGCGGGCGAGGAGCCGCTCGGCACCGCGCTGCGCGAGTTCGCCGAGGAGATCGGCGTGCCCGCCCCGGTGACCGCCGCCGACCTGACCGACCTGGGGGAGTTCCGGCAGGCGTCGGGCAAGCGGGTGCGGGTGTTCGCGGCACGGGCGTCGGGGTTCTCGGTCGACACCGTGCGGAGCAACACCGTGCGGCTCGAGCTACCGCGCGGGTCGGGGCGGTTCGTGGAGGTGCCCGAGGTGGACGACGCACGGTGGGTCGGCCTCGACGAGGCGCGGGAGCTGGTGGTGGCCGGGCAGGCCGCTGCGCTCGACGCCCTGGTGGCGCTGGGTTGGGGTGCTGGCGGTTTCTGACGCGCCGATCATTTTCGTCGAGGGGTCACGAACTGTCGTCCGGCGGCCCTCCATCCGACACTTCTCGGCCACCCGGCGACCGGCACGCGGCAGGTCGTGACCACTCGGCGAGACCTTCTCGGCTGTGTCGGACACCGGACACGAGCCGCGCCCGCTGGATAGTCTGAGGGGGTGTCGGGTTCTCCGGTGCCACAGTAGGGGAGCACACATGCGGCGCTGGCGCGCGGTCACGGCTGGGCTGACGGCCCTGGCACTCGGAGCAGGACTCGCGATCGGCGGCGCGACGAGTGCGTCGGCGGAGCCGGTCGGCAACTGGGGGACCTTCACCCTCAGCGGAGCGAGCCGGGCCTACACCGGCACGATGACGCTCGCCGGGTTCCCCGAGACGACCTTCACGTCGGACTCCCGGCAGTCGACCGTCGTCAGCGGGGCATCGACCTGGCAGTCGGCGTCGACCCCGTCGGGCGCGGTCTACGGGACGAGCCGCGGCAAGACCTACATGAACCAGCGGCCGAACGTAGACTCGCCCACGACCGGCGCCTCGACGACCACCTACACGTTCGCCGAGCCGACGCCGGGCGCCCAGAGCTGGTCGTTCGTGCTCGGCGACGTCGACGCCGACCGGGCGACCATCTCGGCCACCGTCTCCGGGGGTGGCGCCGCGACCGCGGAGCAGCTCGGCTACGTGAGCTCCTACAACTCGTGCTCGGCCGCCGTCGCCGGAGGGCCGTCGTGCACCGCCGACCCCGACGGCACGACCGGGCAGGACCGGCCCACCTGGGACCCGGCCACCCGGACCCTGACGGGCAACACCGGCGCGGTCGACACCGCCGGTGCGACGGCCTGGTTCACGCCGACCGTGTCGCTCACCAGCCTGACGATCACGTACCAGCAGCGCAGCGGGTTCCCGGTGTACCAGACCTGGTTCGCCAACCGCACCGCCGCGATCACCGGCACGGCGACCCTCGACGGAGTGCCGATCCCCGGGGCGATCGTCCGTGTCACCGCTCCGCGCGGCACCGTCTACACGACGACGACCAACCCCGACGGCACCTACGCGTTCCCGCAGCTGCCGGTCATCGCGAACTACCGCGTCGAGATCACCCCGCCGGACGGAGCTGAGGGTCCTGACCAGCCCACGAGGGTCTCCCTCGCCCAGGCAGGCTCACCGGGCGGCGTGGACCAGCAGGCCGACTTCGCGTTCACGTCGCCGGAGGACACCGTGTCGGTCATCGGCACCGTGGTCGACGAGGACGGCCGACCGGTCTCGAACCTCGAGGTCGTCATCACCGACCCGGACTCCGGGGACGTCCTCGTCGACACCACGACGAACAGCGACGGCGTCTACACCGGCTCCGACCTGCCGGCGGACACCGACCTCGACGTGTCCGTCGCCGACGAGCCACCCGTGACCATCACCACCGGCGACGTGGACGCGGCACCCGCGGTCCCCGACGAGATCGATGTGCCGGCCGCCGTCGTCGCGACGGTCGCGGGTGTGGTCTCGCTCGACGGTGCACCCGTGCCCGCCGGCGCAGTGGTCGAGCTCGTCGACGGCACAGGCGCCGTGGTCGCATCGACGGAGACCGATGCCGACGGTCGCTACGTCTTCGCCACCGCGGCGGGCACGTACACCGTGCGGACCGAACGACCGGAGCCGGGGGCGACCGGGGCGACCTCGAACACCGGTGTGACAGCCGTCGCCGGCGAGCGTGCTGCGTCCGACCTGCCGTTCGCCTCCGCCGCCCCCGCCGCCGAGGTCACGACCGACCAGCCGGGCACCGTCGTCGACACGAACGGCGAACCGGTTCCGGACGTCGAGGTCGTCGCGACTCCGACGGACCCACAGTCCGGCGAACCCGTGTCGGTCGTGACGAACGACGACGGTGCGTTCGACCTGACCGGCCTGGAGCCCACGACCGAGTACGTCGTCTCGGTCGACGTCGAGGGGGCCGAGACGGCGACCGTCGTCACCCCGGAGTCCGGGGCCGCGACGCCGCTGGCGTTCGTGGTGCGGGCCGCGGCGGGTCCGGCGCCGGCTCCAGCTCCGTCGCCGTCGCCGTCGCCGAGTGGCTCTCCTTCGGCGGCTCCGACCGGCCCCGCTGCCGGCTCGGGCTCGGGCTCTGGCTCCGCGCCGGTCTCGGGCCAGGGCGACGCGGGGGACGGTGGACCGCTGGCGTACACGGGCGCGGACCTCGGCCCGGGTCTCATCGCCGCCGGGGTGCTCGTGCTGCTCGGTGCGGCCCTGCTGACCTACCGCGCGGTGCGCAACCGCCGCCGCACGGACCACCTGCAGGACTGACCGGGCTGCGGCCGCGGTGGTGGCGGTCGCGGTCGCGGTCGCACAACACGCCGCCCGCGTCCGCCGAGGGGTCACGAACCGTCGCCCGCCGACCCGTCAGACGACAGTTCGAGCGACCCCGACGCCCCACCAACGGCATGTCGTGACCATTCGACGGCCGGCCGCGGGCCTTCGTCGCGGTCGAGCAACACGCCGCCCGCGTCCGCCGAGGGGTCGCTTACCGTCGCCCGCCGACGCGTCAGGCGACAGTTCGTGCGACCCTGACGCCCAGCCAACGGCATGTCGTGACCACTCGAGGCCGGGCCTTCCGCCTCCGCGGCAGCCGCACAACGCGCCGCCCGCGTCCGCCGAGGGGCCACGAACCGTCGCCCGCCGGCCCGTCAGACGACAGTTCGTGCGACCCCGACGCCACGCCAACGGCATGTCGTGACCACTCGGCGACAAGCCCCCGCGGCCACCGCACCGCCCCTACCGCGTCCGCGGCCGCCGCACCGAACCGGTGACGACACCGATCGACCCCGTGACCGTCTGGATCGCCCGCCCGACGACCGGCACGGACGTGGTGACGACCGCGAGCGACGACGTGATGGCTTCGATGGACGAGGTCGACAGGTGCTCCTGCGCGTGCGAGTGCACCGGGAACCCACGGCGCGCCAGCACGACGACCCCGAGCGCCCCGACCAGCACCGCGGCACCGGCGAACGGCAGGTACTGCAGCCCGACGATCCCGAGGGCCTGCCCGCCGAACGCCGCACCACCGGCGATGCCGATGTTCGACGCCCCGTTGACCAGCGCGCCGGCGATGTCGGGGGAGACGCCTCCGGCACGGATCGCCGCGGCCATGAAGAGCGTGCCGGTCGTGCCGTTCGCGGCCATCCAGATGCCCGCGACGACCATCGTCCCGATCAGGGAGCCGTGCACGAACGGCATCGTCGCGAAGGCCACGACCATCACGGCGACCGAGGCGATCAGCGTCTGCCGGGGCGCACGGTCGACGAACATGCCGGCGAGCCAGAGCCCGACGACACCGGTGCCACCGAGCACGAGCAGCGCCCCGCTGACCATGCCGGCGTCGAGCCCGGCGTCGATCGCGTACGGCCCGATGTAGGTGTAGACGACGTAGTGCCCGCCGAACAGGAGCATGTCGGCGATCACGACGGACAGCAGTCCGGTGCGCGCCCAGGCCTTCGGCGACCCGATGTGCGGCGACGAGGCACCGCGGACGGCGGACAGGAACAGCAGGGCGACGACCGCGAGTGCCGCTGCGGCGACACCGACGGAGAACACGGCCTGGCGCCAGCCGATGTGCTGCGCGACCCAGGTCGCGACGGGCACGCCGAGCACGAACCCGAGCGAGCTGCCCGAGTACACGAACGCGATCGCCCGTCCCGCCAGCCGCGGCGGGACGATCCGGGTGGCGTACGCCGAGGCGACCGAGAAGAACAGTGCGTGCGCGATGCCGCCGACGACGCGTCCGGCGCAGACCACGGCGAACGACGGCGCGAGCGCGACCATCAGGTTCGACACGGTGTAGCCGACGAGCGTGGCGACGAGCACGGTCTTGCGGGGCAGCTTCGCGGTGAACGCGGTGAGCGGCAGCGCGAGGAGCGCGACGGCCGCGGCGTACACGGTGATGACGATGCCCATGGTGGCCTCGGTCACGCCGAGGTCGGCGCTCATCGTGCCGAGCAGCCCGACGGGCATGAGCTCGGTGGTGATGGCGAAGAACGTGGCCAGTCCGAGCACGGCGATGCCGACGATGGACTGACTGGTGACGGTGATCGGCCGCGTGTGGGTCGACACGGCCGAGGTGGTGGTGTTGGTGGACACGCTGCTGACCTCCTCCGAGGCACGGTGGAGCGCGCGACGATGCCGATCGTTCTGACGGCGGTGACCGGGAGGGTCTGCGGGGCGCGCTCGCTGGCGGATGTGGATGATGTGGGTACGACTCCACGACGAGTGCGCTCATCCAGTGTTGCACGATGGAACGACTCTCGCGAGGGCATCCAGCAAATACATCGGAGCGCTCCAACGAAACACTCAGGTACTGATCGCCCGCTCAGTACTCGTTCGTCACCCGGCCCTGGACCCCGCCGCCGCGCAGCTCGATCGTCAACGTGCCGCTCCTGGACTGCGCCGACATCGACACCGATCCGTGCAGCGCCGCCTGCCGCGGGAAGCACGCCGTCGACGACTCGATGCGGTCCGCCGTCGCCACGAGACAGATCGTCGACCGGTCGGTCCCGATTCCGGCCCAGACGTTCCAGGGGGTCTCGGCGGTCCCGCCGTCGAGCGCCCGGTTCGTGAAGACCAGTCGCGTCGTGTGGAGACTCACCGGCGCGGCGACCGGCCCCGGCAGCTGGTCGGCGTACGTCTGCGGGACGTCGAGCAGCTGTTCGAGCGTCACCGTCCCCGCCGTCGGCGTGACACTCGGCGCTGCGACGACGTCGGGCTGCGCGGTCCCGACGAGCGTCCCGGCGGCGAACGCGACGCCCACCGCCGCAGCCGCGCCGCCCGCGATCCAGGCGCGTGGTCGCTCCGTCCACAGCCACCGCCCCCACCGCGATCGCTCGGTCGGCACTGCCTGGAGGCCCGGCTCGTCCCCGCCGTCGCCCCGCGCGTCGTCGACGTGCTCGCCCCCACCGCCGTCGGTCACCTCCGACACGTCGGCGCCGGCAGGCACCGCCGCCGCGCTGGCGGGGAAAGACACGGGCACCGCGTCAACGGGCACGGGCCCTGGACCCGACCGCGTCACGGACGGGACGGACGTCCGGACCGGACCCGGGCCTCCCGGCAGGAGATCCCGCGCCGTCGCGACCGCACGCACGCGGGGTCGTCGTCCGCGTTCCAGGTCCTGCAGTGCGATCCGGGCGCGCGCCGCGTCCGCCGGGCTCGATCCTGCTCCCCAGGCGACGGCCTCGAGCCGTGCCCGTTCCGCTGCCACGTCGTCGTGGGCCATGCGCACTCCCGCTCTGCCGGTCGCGTGGACAGGTCCATCGTGGCACCGCCGAGCCGTGCGCGCGCACCCAGAACGAGGGAGTAGGCGTGGTGCATGAGCACCGACCCCATGCCGCAGCACGACGCCGACGCCGAGACCCTCGAGCCGCTGAGCCACGACACCCAGTCCGGCGAGGCCGACTACGTCGCGACCAGCCCCGGCGGCGCCGGCACGGAACGTCACGTACCGACCGCCGACGAGGAGCAGGGCCGCGGCACCGAGTACGACCCGGTCGACCAGGGACCGCAGCAGGAAGGCCAGGGCGGCTAGCGGACCACCCGTCGCAGCACGGCGCGTTCGCCGGAGGTCCAGGCCGCACTCGTCACGACGTAGAGCGCGGCGGCGAGCGGTGCGATCGCCGCGAACACGACCGTGACAAACGGCACGTACCGACCCACGGCGGCGGTCGCGGCGGCGCCGGGGACGCCCGGCTCCGGTGCCGGCACCGGGTTCCAGTGCGCGTTCGACCGGCGGCTGAGCTCGACGACGACCGCGAGCACCGCCAGCAGGACCAGCACCACCCAGGCGTGCACCCACAGCGGCGACGTCAGGGTGACGACGAGCGAGTGGCCGAGTGGGACCCCGACGAGCGTCGCCTCCAGCAGGGCGTTCGTGGTGCCGCCGATCGAGGCGTGCGTGAACAGGGCGTAGACGAGCGACACGACGGGTGCCTGCGCCAGGACGGGCAGGCAGCCGGCCAGCGGCGAGACCTTCTCGTCGGTGTACAGCTGCTGCATCGCCCGCTGCAGGCGCTGGGTGTCGCGGCCGTACCGCTTCCGCAGCGCCGCGAGCTGTGGTGCGAGGCGCCGGCGGTCCCGCTCGGCCCGCACCTGCAGCACGGACAGCGGGACGAGCACCAGGCGGACGGCCAGGGTGAGGAGCACGACGGCGATCGCCGCGGCGAACGAGCCGGCGACGGGGGAGAGCGCCGCGGTGAGGGCGGTGACGAGGTCCGCGCCGCCGTGCAGCAGCGGGCCGATGAGGGGCAGGGTGGACAGGTCCATGACGGTTCCGATCGGTGGTGGGTCAGCGGGGTGCGCGAGCGGCCCGGCCACCGGTCGGTGGTCAGGCCGGGGTCGCGACCCCCGGTGCCCGTGAGCGGACGTGGCCGTCGGCGTCGGGGTGGCTCCACCCGATCCGGGTGACCAGGTCGGGTACCGCCGACCGGTCCGACACGGACGCCGATCCGACCCCGAGGACGGCTGCCAGCACCGCGACGAGCAGCCGGGCGACGACGACGGTCACGGCGACCGCGGTCAGCCCGAGTGCCGCCACGGCCAGCAGGGGCAGCACCCCGGCGGCCGGGTCGCCGATCACCAGCGCGGCGGTGGCGCGGAGCAACAGCAGGACGGCGGTCATGGTCCGTTCAGCGTAACGCCCGCGTGCCGTCGAGGACCGGAAGGTGCGGCGGGGGAGGATCACGGCATGACCGCAGGTTCGCCGAGCACCCCAGCGACCGTCGCGCTCGAGGCGGCCGGGGTCTCGTACACGCCGCACGTGTACGAGCACCACGAGAGCGCCACCAACTTCGGAGAAGAGGCGGCCGCCGCCCTCGGGCTGCGCGAGGAGCAGGTCTTCAAGACCCTCGTCGTCTCCGTCGACGGCACCCTCGCCGTCGCGATCGTGCCGGTGGCGAACCGGCTCGACCTCAAGGCGATCGCCGCCGCGGTCGGCGGCAAGAAGGCGACGCTGGCCGATCCCGCCCTCGCCGAGAAGCGCACGGGCTACGTGGTCGGCGGCATCAGCCCGGTCGGCCAGAAGACCCGGCTCCGCACCGTGCTCGACGAGTCGGCGCTGTCGTACGCGAGCATCTTCGTGTCCGGCGGACGTCGCGGCTTCGACGTCGAGGTGGCGCCGACCGACCTCGCGCGGATCACCGAGGCGGTCGCCGCACCCATCGCGCGGACCTGAGTCGAGTCGCCGCAAGTTTTTTCGGCACCCGGGAATGACCCGGGCCCTCCTGCGTTGCATTGAGTCGAAGGCACTCAAGTTCCCCAGGAGGTCCCTTTGCCAGAGACGTTCGGCCCGACCGGTAGCAACGACTCGTTCGACGAGTTCCTCGCCCGCCTGCTCGCGGCACAGCGCACCGGTGACCAGCAGCGCGTCCGCGCGTTCGGTCGACCGGTCGACATCACCCGGCTGCTCAGCCGCCGGACCCACGAGCTGCTCCAGCACACCGCCGAGTACGCGGTCGCGCAGGGGCAGCGCGAGATCGACGCACTGCACATCCTGCACGTGCTCGTCCGCACCGAACCGTTCGACGCCGTCGTGCGTTCCGCCGGGGTCGATCCCCAGCGACTCGCCGAGGAGATCGAGCAGCGCCTGCCGATGGCGCACGAGCCGCTCACCGAGCAGCCCGGCCGCCCGGCACTGACCGGCACCGCCCAGCGCATCCTCGTCGAGGCGACGCAGGCCGCGCGGGGCTTCGGCAGCACCTACACCGACCCCGAGCACGTCTTCTTCGCGCTCGTGATGGACCAGGAGACCGTGACCGGCCAGCTGCTCGCCAGCGCCGGGATCACCCCGCAGGTCATGCAGGACTACGCCCAGCAGGCCGCGGCAGCAGCACGAGAGGGGCGCCCCATGCCAGGAACCAACGACGCCGTCGGCACCGACCAGGCCACCGACAGCGACACCCCGACGCTCGACCAGTTCGGCACCGACCTGACCGAGCGCGCCCGTGACGGGCACGTCGACCCGGTGATCGGCCGCGCCGACGAGATCGAGCAGACCGTCGAGATCCTGCTCCGCCGCACCAAGAACAACCCGGTGCTGATCGGTGAGCCCGGCGTCGGCAAGACCGCGATCGTCGAGGGCCTCGCCCAGCGCATCGTCGACGGTGACGTCCCCGCCCTGCTGCAGGGCAAGCGGGTCGTCGCACTCGACCTGCCCGGCATGCTCTCCGGCACCCGCTACCGCGGCGACTTCGAGGAGCGCCTCACCACGGCGATGGACGAGATCGCGGCGCACGCCGACGAGCTCATCGTCTTCGTCGACGAGCTCCACACCGTGGTCGGCGCCGGTGGCGGCGGCGAGGGCGGTTCGATGGACGCCGGCAACATCCTCAAGCCCCGGCTCGCCCGCGGCGACCTGCACCTGGTCGGCGCGACGACACTCAACGAGTACCGCCGGATCGAGAAGGACGCCGCGCTCGAGCGCCGGTTCCAGCCCGTCACGGTGGGGGAGCCGAACGTCGAGGACGCCGTCGCGATCCTGACCGGCCTCGCCCCGCGCTACGAGGAGCACCACGGCGTCGCCTACACGCCCGAGGCACTCCGCGCCGCCGTCGAGCTCTCGCACCGCTACGTGACCGACCGGCACCTGCCGGACAAGGCCATCGACCTCATCGACCAGGCCGGTGCACGCCGTCGCCTCGCCCTGTCGGGCGACGTCGACGTCGAGGCACTGCGTGCCCAGGTCGCCGACCTGACGGACCGCAAGGACCGCGCGGTCGCCGAGGAGCACTACGAGGAAGCGTCCGACCTGCGCGACGAGATCGTCGGACTGGAGGCCCGGATCACCGCCGCCTCGTCGGCGGACGCCAGCCGCGCCTCCCGTCCGGAATCCGCGGACACGTCGATCACGGAGGCCGACATCGCCGCCGTGGTGTCCCGCGCCACCGGGATCCCGGTGACCCGCCTCGGCTCGGCCGACAAGACGCGGCTCGCCGCGCTCGAGTCCGAGCTGCACGACCGCGTCGTCGGCCAGGACGACGCCGTGCGGGCGATCGCGAAGGCGGTGCGGCGCAGCCGGACCGGCATGGGTGACCCGCGTCGTCCGGTGGGCAGCTTCCTGTTCCTCGGCCCGACGGGCGTCGGCAAGACCGAACTCGCGAAGGCCCTGGCGTCGTCGCTGTTCGGTGACGAGTCCGCCATGCTCCGCTTCGACATGAGCGAGTTCGGCGAACGCCACACCGTGTCCCGCCTGGTCGGTGCCCCTCCCGGGTACGTCGGCTACGACGAGGCCGGCCAGCTCACCGAGCGCGTCCGCCGCAACCCGTACTCGGTGATCCTGCTCGACGAGGTCGAGAAGGCCCACCCGGACGTCTTCAACCTGCTGCTGCAGGTCCTCGACGACGGCCGGCTCACCGACGGGCAGGGGCGGACGGTCGACTTCCGGAACACGGTCGTCATCATGACGTCGAACATCGGCTCGGAGTTCCTGGCCTCCCGCTCGGGAGCGCTCGGGTTCTCCCCGGTCGGCGCGACGGACGGCTACGCCGAAGACGACCTGCGGGCCCGCGTCATGGGCAAGCTGCGCGAGGCGATGCGGCCCGAGTTCATCAACCGCATCGACGAGATCGTGCTGTTCCGCAAGCTCGACCGGTCCCAGATCGCGTCGATCGTGTCGCTGCTGCTGCAGGACACGGCGCTCCGGCTGGTCGCACAGGACATGCTCCTGTCGGTGTCCGACGCGGCGGTCGACTGGCTCGCCGAGCACGGGTACGAGCCGGAGTACGGCGCCCGCCCGCTCCGTCGGCTCATCCAGCGGGAGGTCGACGACCGCATCGCGACCCTGGTGGTCGAGGGCGGGGTCACCGCGGGTGACACCGTGCGGATCGACGTCGAGGGCGATGCCCTGACGGCGAGCGTCGCGGAGCACGCGGCGGTCTAGTCCGGTCGCACGCGCACACGAGGGCCCGGTACCGATTCGGTACCGGGCCTTCGGCGTGCGCGGACCGCCGCGGTGTTGCGCTGCGCGCCGCCGCCGCGCTCCGTGCGTGCTCCGTCACACGGTGCGAGGTTGCCCGCACGGTGCACGGCTGCGATCCCGCACCGAGCGCGCAGGCTGCCACCGGTCCGCGGACGACGCACGGTGCAGCCGGGAGGCCCTGCTCCGGTGCACGACGGGAACTCGGCACGGGGCCTGCTCGTCGACACGAGAACACGAACCTCGCACCGTGATCAGCCTGTTCGGGAATGCAATTCCGGATGTTTTCCGGAAAAGGGGTTGCGCTCCGAATTGCAGTGCCGATAGTGTTCACTCGTCGCGAACGGTCGAACATTCGACCCGGACGACTCCGCCAGCTCGAGACCGAAAGGGGGCCGACCATGATGATCTCCGCAACCACTCCGTTCCGTGGAATCCGTGGACGCGTCGGTACCCCGTTCCGCGTCCGCTGACCCGGGGCGTCCCACTCTCCTGACACCTGTGCCTCCGGGCACCGTGCGCTGAGCCGATCAGGCTCGCGCAGCACCGGTTCGTTCATCCGCTGACCGGCTCGACGGCACGTTGATGCGTGCCGTCCGATCTGCGCGGACGACGCCGGAAGAATGTCGGTGGACAGTGCGACGCTCTCGGTGTCGACGAGCATTCCGCGATCGTTGTCCGAACATTTCCGGACCATCCCGGAGTGCATTCTCACGCATTCAATTCCTGCTGCCCGCAACCCGGGCGGATTCGTCCTGCCCGACACCCGGGCAGCTCTGCCGTGCCCTGAAGGGGAACACCGTGTCCACGAAGACCACCACCCGTCCACCCGATACCCGCGCGGTGCGCCGCCGGGTCTCACTCGCCGACCGCATCGCACTCCGGGTCGGGATGTCGCTCATCATCTGGAGCCGACGCACCCGCAAGGAGCGGCCCGAGGTCGACCTCGCCACACTGGCCCGCCTCGAGCGGGAACGCCAACAGCGCGAGGCCGACTGGATCACCCAGGGCGCCGCCATGCGGATGTGGCGCTGACGCGCGGCGCTGCGGCGCTGCGGCGCCGGCGCTGTCGTCGGCGTCAAGCACGCACGCACCGTGCGTCGTTCCGAAGCCCGTGCGGACTGAACGGCTCGGTGCGAGGAAACAACCTCGCACCGAGCCACCTTCGGCGAACCGTCCGACGGAACCCGCACCGTGCCGCGAACGGTTGGCCCCGCACGAGGCGACCACCCTCGCACCGTGCGCCGTCGTGTCGGACGCACCCCGGGCCTCCCGTACCGTTGGCGGGTGACCGAAACCGCAGCTGCACTCGTCGAACGCCTCACCGCCCTCGTGCCGGACTTCCCGAAGCCGGGGGTGCTCTTCCGTGACGTGACGCCGGTGTTCTCGGACGCCGTCGCGTTCGGCCGCGTGTGCGAAGCACTCGCGGCACCGTTCGCGGTCGGAGCCGGGTTCGACGCCGTCGCTGGCATCGAGGCCCGCGGCTTCGCACTGGCCGGGGGCATCGCCGCCCAGCACCAGGTCGGCGTGCTCACCGTGCGCAAGGCGGGGAAGCTCCCCGGCGAGGTCCTCAGCGAGCAGTACGCGCTGGAGTACGGCGAGGCCGAGCTCGAACTGCGCCCAGGCCAGCTGCCGGTCGGCACGCGGGTGCTCGTCGTCGACGACGTCCTGGCCACCGGGGGGACCGGCGCTGCGACCATCACGCTGCTCGAACGCGCCGGCTACCAGGCCATCGGGTTCGCCGCCCTGCTCGAGCTCGACGGCCTGAACGGGCGCGAGCGTCTCGAGCCGCGCCTGCCCGTCGCGACGCTCGGCGCCGTCCCGGCCTGATCGCGGGCAACCGCGCGGTCGGGGCGGCATCCGTTCTCTCCACAGGCGCGTCCCCGGCGTCCGCACGCGAGCACGTCTCGCACTAGTCTTGACGCACCATTTCGATCGAGGAGTCCCATCATCGTGACCGAGTCAGTCGCACCCGCGCCCGCCGAGCTTCCCCAGGCACCCGAGCCCCGGACCGCGACGACGACCACGACCGGCACCGAGCTCTTCGACGGCGAGCGCGGCATCGTCGCGATCCGTGTCGACGGTGTCCTGAAGGACCTCGCGGCGGACGTGCAGGCCGGCGAGACCGCCGAGGCCGTCACCCTGCAGGAGCAGGACGGGCTCGACATCCTCCGGCACTCGGCCGCCCACGTGCTGGCGCAGGCCGTGCAGCAGATCAACCCGGACGCCAAGCTCGGCATCGGGCCGCCCGTCACCGACGGCTTCTACTACGACTTCGACGTCGCCGAGCCCTTCACCCCCGAAGACCTCAAGGCGATCGAGAAGGGCATGGACCGCATCGTCAAGCAGGCCCAGCGCTTCCGTCGCGTGGTCGTCACTGACGAGCAGGCACGCGAGCTGATGGCGGGGGAGCCCTACAAGCAGGAGCTCATCGGCCTCAAGGGTGCGGCGTCCGACGGTGACTCCGGCGAGAGCGTCGAGGTCGGTGCCGGCGAGCTCACCGTGTACGAGAACGTCGACCCTAAGTCGGGCGAGGTGCTCTGGCAGGACCTCTGCCGCGGCCCGCACGTCCCGCACACCCGCTGGATCGGCAACGCCGCCAAGCTCATGCGCGTCGCCGCCGCGTACTGGCGCGGCTCCGAGAAGAACCCGCAGCTGCAGCGCATCTACGGCACCGCCTGGCCCGACAAGGACCAGCTCAAGGCGTACCTCGTGCGCCTCGAGGAAGCCGCCAAGCGCGACCACCGCAAGCTCGGCGCCGAACTCGACCTGTTCTCGTTCCCCGACGAGATCGGTTCCGGCCTGGCGATCTTCCACCCGAAGGGCGGCATCATCCGCCGCGAGATGGAGGACTACTCGCGCCGTCGGCACGAGGAGAACGGCTACTCGTTCGTCTACACGCCCCACATCACCAAGGGCGACCTGTTCGAGACCTCCGGGCACCTCGGCTGGTACAAGGACGGCATGTTCCCGGCCATGCACATGGACGAGGCGAAGGACGAGGACGGCAACGTCACCCGGCAGGGCGCCGACTACTACCTCAAGCCGATGAACTGCCCGATGCACATCCTGGCGTACCGGTCGCAGCCCCGCTCCTACCGCGACCTGCCGCTCCGGATGTTCGAGTTCGGCACGGTGTACCGCAACGAGAAGTCCGGCGTCATCCACGGCCTCACCCGCGTGCGCGGCCTGACCCAGGACGACGCGCACATCTTCACCACGCAGGAGAAGATGAAGGAGGAGCTGACCACGACCCTCGCGTTCGTGCTCTCGCTCCTGCGCGACTACGGCCTCGACGACTTCTACCTCGAGCTCTCCACGAAGGACCCGGAGAAGTACGTCGGTGACGACGAGGTCTGGGACGTCGCGACGGAGACCCTGCGCCAGGTCGCCGAGGAGTCCGGTCTCGAGCTCGTGCCGGACCCGGCCGGCGCCGCGTTCTACGGCCCGAAGATCTCCGTGCAGGCCCGCGACGCCATCGGTCGCACCTGGCAGATGTCGACCGTGCAGCTCGACTTCAACCTGCCCGAGCGCTTCGGCATCGACTACACCGCTGCCGACGGCTCGCGCCAGCGTCCGGTGATGATCCACCGCGCGCTGTTCGGCTCGATCGAGCGCTTCTTCGGTGTCCTCACCGAGCACTACGCGGGCGCGTTCCCGGCGTGGCTGTCGCCCGTCCAGGTCGTCGGCATCCCGGTCGCGGCCGAGTACGGCGACTACCTCGACGAGGTCATCGCGAAGCTCCGCGCCCACGGCGTCCGCGCCGAGGTCGACCACTCGGACGACCGCATGCAGAAGAAGATCCGCACGCACACCAAGGCGAAGGTGCCGTTCCAGCTCATCGCCGGTGGCGACGACCGCGATGCCGGCGCCGTCAGCTTCCGCTTCCGCGACGGCCGCCAGGACAACGCGGTGCCCGTCGACGAGGCCGTGGACCGCATCCTCACCGCGATCCGCGAGCGCACGCAGGTCTGATGGCCCTCCCAGGAGGCCCGGAGCAGGCCGCGGGGACCGGTCACGTCGACGACGTGGCCGGTCCCACCGCCGCCGCGGGCTCCGAAGGCGCGGACACCGATCCGCTGGTGATCCGCGACGCGGCCACGGGCGCAGCCGTCCCGGACGCGTTCCAGCGGCTCTGGAACCCGCACCGGATGGCCTACATCGACGCCGGCCGCGAAGGCCGGGGACGCGGGCACGACGACGACTGCCCGTTCTGCGAAGCCCCGCGGAAGTCCGACGAGGACGCCCTGATCGTGGCCCGCGGTGAGCACGCCTACGTGCTGCTCAACCTGTTCCCGTACAACAACGGGCACCTGCTGGTCTGCCCGTACCGGCACGTCCCGCTCTACGACGAGGCGACGCCTGACGAACTGCGCGAGATCGGCGAGCTGACCCAGACCGCGATGCGGGTGCTGCGCGAGGTCTCGCACTGCGACGGCTTCAACATCGGCATGAACCAAGGCGAGGTCGCCGGTGCCGGCGTGGCCGCACACCTGCACCAGCACATCGTCCCGCGGTGGCAGTCGGACGCGAACTTCTTCCCGATCATCGCCCGGACCAAGTCCATGTCGCAGTTGCTCGGCGAGACCCGTCGACTCGTCGCCGACGGGTGGCCCCGAGCGCACTAGACTGGTCGGCATCATGAGCGACAGCACCAGCACCTCCGGCACCCCTGGCACCTCGATCACCGGCTCCGACCGCGTCAAGCGCGGACTCGCCGAGATGCTCAAGGGCGGCGTGATCATGGACGTCGTCGACGCCGAGCAGGCCCGCATCGCGGAAGAAGCCGGTGCGACCGCCGTCATGGCCCTCGAGCGCGTCCCCGCCGACATCCGTGCGCAGGGCGGCGTCGCCCGCATGTCCGACCCCTCGATGATCGAGGAGATCATCGCCGCGGTGTCGATCCCCGTCATGGCGAAGGCCCGCATCGGCCACTTCGTCGAGGCGCAGGTGCTGCAGGAGCTCGGCGTCGACTACATCGACGAGTCCGAGGTGCTGTCGCCGGCCGACTACCTCAACCACATCGACAAGTGGAAGTTCACCACCCCGTTCGTCTGCGGTGCCACCAACCTGGGCGAGGCGCTCCGTCGCATCACCGAGGGTGCGGCGATGATCCGTTCCAAGGGCGAGGCCGGCACGGGCGACGTGTCCGAGGCCACCAAGCACATCCGCACCATCACCAAGGAGATCGCGGCGCTCCGCAACCTGCGTGACGACGAGCTCTACGTCGCCGCCAAGGAGCTCCAGGCCCCGATCGACGTCGTGCAGGAAGTCGCCCGCACCGGCAAGCTCCCCGTCGTCCTCTTCACCGCCGGTGGTGTCGCCACCCCGGCCGACGCCGCGATGATGATGCAGCTCGGCGCCGACGGTGTCTTCGTCGGTTCCGGCATCTTCAAGTCCGGCGACCCGGCAGCGCGTGCTGCCGCGATCGTCAAGGCGACGACCTTCCACGACGACCCCAAGGTCATCGCCGAGGTCTCCCGTGGTCTGGGCGAGGCGATGGTCGGCATCAACGTCGCCGACGTCCCCGCACCGCACCGCCTCGCCGAGCGTGGCTGGTAGTCCGACGAGCGGCGCTCGGCCCCGCATCGGGGTCCTGGCGCTGCAGGGTGACTTCCGCGAGCACATCGCCTCGCTGACCGAGCTCGGCGCCGACGTGGTGCCGCTCCGTCGCCCCGAGGAGATCGAGACCCTCGACGGCGTCGTGATCCCCGGGGGCGAGTCGAGCGTGATGGACAAGCTGTCCCGCGCGTTCGGCGTCGCCGAGCCCCTCGCCGACGCGATCCGCGGTGGCCTGCCGACCTACGGCACCTGCGCCGGCATGATCATGCTGTCGTCGCGGATCACCGACGGCATCAGCGGCCAGCAGACCCTCGACGTGCTCGACACCACCGTGCGCCGCAACGCGTTCGGTGCGCAGAACGACTCATTCGAGATCGACATCCCGATGCCCGACCTCGGCGAGGCCCCGGTGCACGCCGTGTTCATCCGGGCCCCCGTCGTGGAGCAGCGCGGCGACGACGTCCACGTCCTCGGCGCACTGCCCGACGGCCAGGTCGTCGCCGTGCAGCAGGGCAACGTCATCGCGAGTGCGTTCCACCCCGAGGTCGCCGGCGAGGACCGCTTCCACCGCCGGTTCCTCGACCTGGTGCGCAGCGCCTGAGGCGTGACCGTCCACCCGCCGCACCGACGGGACGGAAGCCGCGCCGCGCCTCCATGCCGGTGTTCGGCCCACAGGGCCGCTAAACTGAGCGGGACTTTCCGCAAGACGCAAGGAGAACCGTGTCCGGGCATTCCAAGTGGGCAACGACCAAGCACAAGAAGGCGGTCATCGACCAGCGCCGTGCCAAGTCGTTCGCCAAGCTGATCAAGAACATCGAGGTCGCCGCGAAGATGGGCGGTGCCGACATGTCCGGCAACCCGACCCTGGTCGACGCCGTGCAGAAGGCGAAGAAGACCTCGGTCCCCAACGACAACATCGACCGCGCCGTCAAGCGCGGTGCCGGTCTCACGGGCGAGACCATCGAGTACACGACGATCATGTACGAGGGCTACGGCCCCAACGGCGTCGCGATGCTCATCGAGTGCCTCACGGACAACAAGAACCGTGCTGCGGCCGAGGTCCGGACGGCGATGTCGCGCAACGGCGGCACCATGGCCGACCCGGGCAGCGTCGCCTACAACTTCTCGCGCAAGGGCGTCATCTCGGTCACGAAGACCGACGGTCTCGACGAGGACACCGTGATGACCGCGGTGCTGGACGCCGGTGTCGAGGACGTCATCGATCAGGGTGGTGGCTTCGAGATCATCACCGAGGCCAGCGACCTGGTCGCCGCCCGCACCGCCCTGCAGGACGCCGGCATCGACTACGACTCCGCCGACGCCGAGTTCGTGCCCGGCCTCAAGGTCCCGGTCGACGCCGAGACCGCCCGCAAGGTGTTCCGCCTGATCGACGCGCTCGAGGACTCCGACGACGTGCAGAACGTCTACTCGAACTTCGACATCCCCGCGGACGTCCAGGCCGAGCTCGACGAGGACGAGGGCGAGTAACCGTGCTCCGTGTGCTCGGGGTGGACCCCGGGCTCACCCGGTGCGGCGTCGGCGTCGTCGAGGTCGCACCGAACCGGCGCGCACGACTCGTCCACGTGACGGTCGTGCGTACCCCGCCGGACATGCCGCTCGAACAGCGGCTGCTCCGCATCGCCGACGGCATCGCCGCCGAGATCGACGAACACCACCCCGATGCGGTCGCCGTCGAGCGGGTGTTCGCGCAGGCGAACGTCCGCACCGTGATGGGGACCGCACAGGCGGCCGGCCTGGCGCTGCACGCCGCGGCCGCCCGCGGCCTGCCCGTCGGGCTGCACACTCCGTCCGAGGTCAAGGCCGCCGTCACGGGCTACGGCAATGCCGACAAGCGTCAGGTGCAGACCATGATCGCGCGCGTGCTCGGGCTCGACGAGGCCCCGAAGCCGGCCGACGCCGCCGACGCGCTCGCGTTGGCCGTTTGCCATGCCTGGAGGCTCGGATCACCCGATGCCGCCGGCTCGCGTGCCACGAACCTCACCCCCGCACAGCGCGCCTGGCGGGACGCGCAGGGCGGCACCGTCGACTCGCCGCTGGCCCGCGCGGCCGCCGCCGCGGCCCGCCCGCAGCGTGGCAGGTCGGCGTCGTCGGTGGGCGGCCCTAGGCTCGGAGCATGATCGCGAGTCTCCGGGGCACCTGCATCGACATCGCCGGCTCGGCCGTGGTGATCGAGGTCGGGGGAGTCGGGTACGCCGTCACCGTGACCCCCGCGCACGCGCTGACGATGCGCCACGGGTCCGAGGTGTTCGTGCGGACCGCCATGATCGTGCGCGAGGACGAGCACCTGCTCTTCGGCTTCGAGTCGACCGACGCGCTGCAGGTGTTCGACCTGCTCCGCGGGGTCTCCGGCGTCGGCCCGAAGTCCGCGATGGGCGTCCTGGCCCACATGGACCCGGCGCAGATCGCGAACGCCGTCGCGAACGAGGACGACGGTGCCTTCCGCAAGGTCTCCGGCATCGGCCCGAAGACCGCCAAGCTCATCATCGTCGCGCTCTCCGGCAAGCTCGTGGCCTTCGAGCAGGCAGCCGTCGTCGCGGCAGCACGGGGGACCGCAGTGCACCCCGCCGCGGTCGACGTCGTCTCGGCGCTCATCGGCCTCGGCTGGCGCGAGGACGCGGCACAGTCCGCGGTCGACGACGCCGTCGCCAACGAGCCCGGTGCCGCCGCGATGGGCACCCAGGCCCTGCTCCGCGCCGCCCTCGGCGCCCTGCGACCCGCGGCAGCCGGCCGGTGAGCGGCATCACGTCCGCCGGCGCCGAGTCGCAGGAGGAACTCGCGTTCGAAGGCGCGCTCCGTCCGCGCTCGCTCGACGAGTTCGTCGGGCAGCGCAAGGTCCGCGGGCAGCTCGACCTGCTCCTCAAGGCCGCGGGCATGCAGGAGCGCACGCCCGACCACATCCTGATGGCGGGTCCTCCCGGCCTCGGCAAGACCACGCTCGCGATGATCGTCGCGCACGAGACCGGGCGACCGCTGCGCATGTCGAGCGGCCCGGCGATCCAGCACGCCGGTGACCTCGCCGCCGTGCTGTCGTCCCTGGTCCCGGGCGAAGTGCTGTTCATCGACGAGATCCACCGCATGGCCCGCTCGGCAGAGGAGATGCTCTACCTGGCGATGGAGGACTTCCGCATCGACGTGATGGTGGGCAAGGGTGCGGGTGCCACGAGCATCCCGCTCGACCTCGCACCGTTCACGCTCGTCGGCGCCACCACCCGGGCCGGCCTGCTGCCGAACCCGCTGCGCGACCGCTTCGGGTTCACCGCGCACCTCGAGTTCTACGAGAAGGACGAGCTCGAGCAGGTCCTGATCCGTGCGGCCCACCTGCTCGAACTCGACATCGACCGGACCGCCCTGCGCGAGATCGCCGGACGCTCCCGCGGCACCCCGCGCATCGCGAACCGCCTGCTCCGCCGGGTGCGCGACTACGCCCTCGTGCACCGCACCACCGACGGCATGGCCGCGGTCCAGGGTGCACTCGACCTGTACGACGTCGACGAACTCGGGCTCGACCGGCTCGACCGGGCCGTGGTCGAGATCATGCTGACCCGGTTCGACGGGGGCCCGGTCGGTCTGAACACCCTCGCCGTCTCCGTCGGCGAGGAATCCGAGACGATCGAGTCGGTCGTCGAACCGTTCCTCGTCCGGGTCGGTCTCGTGACGCGCACGCCCCGTGGGCGCATCGCCACACCACGTGCGTGGCGGCACCTCGGCCTCACCCCGGGACAGGCCGACGGCGGGCAGCCGGGGCTCTTCGACGACCAGGACACCGACGACTGAACGCCGATCAGTCGAGTGACATGCCACGGACACCGGCGTGCCCTAGACTGCTACGGCCCGAAACCGAGCAACCAGAGAAGGCAACGCATCATGGGTCAAGAAGTCATCCTCATCGTCATCGTCGTGGCGTTCGCGGCCTTCATGTTCTACAACAGCCGCAAGCGCAAGAAGCAGCAGGCCGAACTCGTGGACAAGATGGTCCCGGGCGCCAAGGTCATGCTGTCCTTCGGCCTCTACGGCACGCTCCTCTCCGTGAACGAGGAGAAGGTCACCGCTGACGTCGAGATCGCACCGGGGACCATCGTCACCGTGCACCGCCAGACCCTGTCGCGCGTCGTCGACGACAACGCGTCCGACGTCGAGACCACCACGACCACCGAGGACGAGCCGAAGCCGGTGGCCGAGCTCAACGGTGAGCCGGTCTACGGCGAGCGTGTCGACACCGACCGCGTCGACGAGACCGACGCCACGAAGCGCAAGTCCGACGACTGACGCCCTCGGCCGCCGGGTCGTCTGACCCGGCGGCTTCCCTCTGCCGTCGCACGGTGTGCCGACGGTCCTGAACAGAAAGACGAGACGACCGGTGGCACGATCGACACCCGTCAAGAAGGCGCTGCGCTCGCTCACCTGGTTGGTGATCCTGATGGCGATCCTCGCCGGCGTGAACACCGCCGCGTCGATCCTCGCCGGCTCTTCGAAGGACGACACCGACAAGTGGTACCAGGGCGCGAGCTGGGTGCCGGAGCTGGCTCTGGACCTGCAGGGCGGCACGCAGCTGACCCTCGCGGCGCAGAACACCGAGGGCGACTCCGTCACCTCGCAGCAGCTGCAGCAGGCGGTGAACATCATCCGCCAGCGCATCGACGCCACCGGTGTCTCCGAGTCCGAGATCAACACCCAGGGCGCGAACAACATCGTCGTCTCGATCCCGGGTCGTCCCGACAAGGCCACGATCGACCGCATCGAGGCAGCCGCCAAGCTGACCTTCCGCCCGGTGCTCTTCACCGAGGCCGCGACGAACTCCGCCGTCGGTGACGACGGCAAGGGCACCGCATCGGCCACGCCGTACTCGCCGCCGGCCTCGCTCGCCGCGACGCCGAGCGCGAAGCCGACGAACGCGAGCGACCTGAACTGGGTCACGCCGAAGCTGCAGGACCTGTACACCAACTACAACTGCGCGGCTCCGGACGACGTCACCACGGCGCCCGACGACGAGCCCCTGGTCACGTGTGACCAGGACGGCGCGGGGAAGTACATCCTCGGTCCGGTCGAGGTCTCCGGTGCCGACATCAGCAACGCCACCTCGGGTCTCGCCACCGACTCGCAGGGCACGTCGACGGGCCAGTGGGCCGTCAACCTGACGTTCAACGGCGAGGGCTCGAAGGACTTCCGCACCGTCACGAACCGTCTCGTCTCGCTCCAGCAGCCGCAGAACCAGTTCGCGATCGTGCTCGACGGTTCGGTCATCACCGCACCGACGACGAACTCGGCGATCACCAACGGCAAGGCGCAGATCAGCGGGAACTTCACCGCCGAGTCTGCCAAGACCCTCGCCGACCAGCTCAAGTACGGTGCGCTGCCGATCAACTTCCAGGTGCAGTCGAACGAGAACATCTCGGCGACACTCGGCACCGCGCAGCTCATCGGTGGCCTCATCGCCGGTCTGATCGGTCTGATCCTGGTGATCATCTACTCGGTCATCCAGTACCGGGCCCTGGCGTTCGTCACGGTGCTGTCGCTCGGGATCGCCGCGGTGCTCACCTACCTGGTGATCGCGATCATGTCGTGGCGCGTCGACTACCGTCTCTCGTTGGCCGGTGTGGCGGGTCTGATCGTCGCCATCGGCATCACGGCGGACTCGTTCATCGTCTACTTCGAGCGCATCCGTGACGAACTCCGTGACGGCCGTGCCCTCGAGAGCGCGGTCGAGTCCGGCTGGAAGCGTGCCCTCCGCACGATCCTTGCGTCCGACGCGGTGAACTTCCTCGCCGCCGTCACGCTGTACGTGCTCGCGGTCGCCGACGTGAAGGGCTTCGCGTTCACGCTGCTCCTCACGACCCTCATCGACATCGTGGTGGTCGCGCTCTTCACCCACCCGATGATGCAGCTCATCGCCCGCAGCCGGTTCTTCGGCGAGGGGCACCGGTTCAGCGGTCTCGACCCGGCAGCACTCGGCGCCGTCTACCGGGGGCGCGCGCAGTTCCGCGCACCCGTCGTGGACGGCAAGCGCCAGCGCAGTGCCGGTGAGGCACAGCGCCGACAGACGATCGCGGAACGGAAGGCCCAGCAGGCCTCCGGCGACAACGGCTCGACGCCGGACGGGAAGGACAACTGATGGCCAGCTTCAGCCAGTTCGGCAGCGACCTCTACACGGGGAAGCGATCGTACGACATCATCGGGCGCCGGAAGACCTGGTACCTCATCGCCCTCGCGATGATCCTGATCTCCCTGGTCACCCCGTGGCTCCGTGGCGGGTACCAGCTCGGCATCGAGTTCACCGGCGGCTCGGAGTTCACGATCTCCGACGTCAAGACGCTCGACCAGAACATCGCCACCGAGACCGTCGAGGACGTCGTCCCGGAGTCCATCCCGCGCGTCTCGCAGCTCGGCACGCACGGCATCCGAGTCCAGACCGGGCAGCTCACCGACCGACAGACGACCGAGGTGCAGGACGCCCTGGCGAAGGCCTACGACGTCCCCGAGAGCCAGGTCGCCGCGACCTTCATCGGCGCGACGTGGGGTGCCGACGTGCTCGCGCAGGCCATCCGTGGTCTCGTGATCTTCCTCGCCCTCGCCGCGGTCTTCATGACGCTCTACTTCCGCACCTGGAAGATGTCGCTGTCCGCGATGGCCGCGCTGCTGCACGACCTGCTCATCACGGCTGGCGTGTACGGCATCGTCGGGCTCGAGGTCACGCCCGCGGCGGTCATCGGCTTCCTGACGATCCTCGGGTACTCGCTCTACGACACCGTGGTGGTCTTCGACAAGGTGCGTGAGAACACCGCGCAGGAGTCGATCCGGACGTTCAAGCAGTCGGTCAACCTCGCGGTCAACCAGACCCTCGTCCGATCGATCAACACCTCGGTCGTGGCACTGCTGCCGGTCGCGGCGATCCTCTTCATCGGGTCGTACGTGCTCGGCGCCGGCACCCTGCGCGACATCTCCCTCGCGCTGTTCATCGGCATCATCGTCGGCACCTACTCGACGATCTTCATCGCGTCGCCGATGTACGCGCAGCTGCGCGAGAACGAGCCGAAGATCAAGGAGTCGGACGCCAAGAAGACCGCGGCGGCCGAGAAGCGCCAGCGTGAGGTCGACGCAGCAGAGGCGAGCGTCTGATGCCCATCGAGATCCAGGAGATCGACGTCGCCGAGGCCCAGCGCCGCATCGACGCCGGAGCCCGCCTGTTCGACGTCCGTGAGCAGGGGGAGTGGGACGAGGTCCACGCTCCCCAGGCCACGCTCGTGCCGATGTCGGAGTTCGTGGACCGCTGGCAGGAGATCGACGGCGGCGACCAGCCGGCCATCATCGTCTGCCACTCGGGCGGCCGTTCGTCGCGCATCGTCGCGGCGCTCGAGCAGTCGGGTGTCCCGGCCGTCAACCTCTCCGGCGGCATGCTCGCCTGGGAGCAGGCGGGGGCACCGGTGGAGCGCGACGCCCAGGGCGAACCGCGTCACGGGCACTGACCGGGGACGCGTAGTCTTGTCGGATCGAGCTCGGATCGAGCTCTCGGACCGAGTCCTGGGAGGCGCATCATGACGGACACCCGCGAAGAGCCGTCCGCGCCGAGCCGCCCGGGATCCGCCCCGCGGCCCTCGAGCCCGATCGGTCCGAACACCACCGGCAACCTCGGTTCCCTCCGCTCGCTGCTCCCGCGCCTGTTCTCGCGCGCCCAGCCGGCCGGCGCCGTGGACACATTGATCCGCACGGTTCGCTCGCACCACCCCAAGGCCGACGTGACGCTCATCGAGCGGGCGTACTCGGTCGCCGAGCGCGCGCACGACGGGCAGAAGCGCAAGTCCGGTGAGCCGTACATCACGCACCCCGTCGCGGTCGCGCAGATCCTGGCCGACCTCGGCATCGGCACGATCACCATCGCGGCTGCGCTCCTGCACGACACGGTGGAGGACACCGACTACCAGCTCGACCAGCTGCGGGCCGACTTCGGCGACGAGATCGCGATGCTCGTCGACGGCGTCACGAAGCTCGACAAGGTCAAGTACGGCGACAGCGCGCAGGCCGAGACCGTCCGCAAGATGGTCATCGCGATGTCGAAGGACATCCGCGTCCTCGTCATCAAGCTCGCCGACCGCCTGCACAACGCCCGCACGTGGGGCTTCGTCGAGTCGACCTCCGCCACGCGCAAGGCGAAGGAGACGCTCGAGATCTACGCGCCGCTCGCGCACCGGCTCGGCATCCAGATGATCAAGCTCGAGCTCGAGGACCTGTCGTTCGCGGTCCTGCACCCGAAGCTCTACGTCGAGATCGACAGCCTGGTCAAGGAACGCCAGCCGAAGCGCGAGCAGTTCGTCCAGAACGTCATCGGGACCCTGAAGAAGGACCTGAAGGCCGCCAAGGTCCGCGGTGACGTCATGGGCCGGCCGAAGCAGTACTACTCGATCTACCAGAAGATGATCGTGCGGGGTCGCGAGTTCGACGAGATCTACGACCTCGTCGGCATCCGCGTGCTCGTGCCGACCGTGCGCGACTGCTACGCCATGCTCGGCTCGGTGCACGCCCGCTGGACCCCGCTGCCCGGTCGCTTCAAGGACTACATCGCGACCCCCAAGTTCAACCTGTACCAGTCGCTGCACACCACGGTGCTCGGACCGCAGGGTCGTGCGGTCGAGATCCAGATCCGCACGCACGAGATGCACCAGCGCGCCGAGTTCGGTGTCGCCGCCCACTGGAAGTACAAGCAGCGTGCTGCCGGCCGTGACGCCGGTACCTCGTCGACCACGGACGACCAGGACATGGCGTGGCTCGCCCACATCACCGACTGGCAGGCCGAGACCAGCGACCCGGGCGAGTTCCTCGACTCCTTGCGCTACGAGATCGGCGCCAAGGAGACCTACGTCTTCACGCCGCAGGGCAAGGTCATCGGGCTCCCCGCGGGAGCCACCCCGGTCGACTTCGCCTACGCCGTGCACACCGAGATCGGCCACCGCACGATGGGTGCGAAGGTCAACGGCCGCCTCGTCCCGCTCGAGAGCCAGCTGTCCAGTGGCGACGTCGTCGAGATCTTCACGTCGAAGAACCCCGACTCCGGCCCCTCGCAGGACTGGCTGCAGTTCGTCCGCAGCCCCCGCGCGCGCAACAAGATCAAGCAGTGGTTCACCAAGGAGCGCCGCGAAGAGGCGATCGAGCAGGGTCGTGACGCCATCGCCCGGGCGATGCGCAAGCAGAACCTGCCGCTCCAGCGCATCATGAGCCAGGACAGCATCGCCGAGGTCGCCTCGTCGATGCGGTACGAGGACGTCTCCGCCCTGTACGCCGCCATCGGCGAGGGCCACGTCTCGACGCAGTCGGTGATCGAGAAGGTCCTCGGCAACGTCCAGACCGAGACCGAGACGGACGAACCCGAACTCGCGTTCCCGCGCCAGGTCACCAGTCGGCAGCTGCGCACGAGCGACAGCGGCGTGCTGGTCCGCGGTGCGCCCGACATCCTCGTGAAGCTCGCGAAGTGCTGCACGCCGGTGCCGGGCGACCAGATCGTGGGCTTCATCACCCGCGGCCAGGGTGTCTCCGTGCACCAGTCGTCGTGCACCAACGTGAAGTCGCTCATGAACGAGCCCGACCGGATGATCGAGGTCGAGTGGGCCCCGTCGTCGAAGTCGGTGTTCCTGGTGCAGATCCAGATCGAGGCGCTCGATCGGTCGGGCCTGCTCAGCGACGTCACCCGGGTCCTGACCGACCACCACGTGAACATACTGTCCGCGACGGTTTCGACCTCGTCCGACCGTCTCGCGCTGAGCCGGTTCGTGTTCGAGATGGGTGACACCATCCACCTCGACCGTGTGCTCAACGCGGTGCGACGCATCGACGCCGTCTACGACGTCTACCGCGTCAGCGCCGGCTAGCGGCAGGGCCCGCGCGGCCCGGCCGTCGACCGGTCAGCAACCGTCGGTTGCGGCCCTGCCAACCGACGGTTCTTGACCACTCGGCGAACGTGAGCGGGGTGTTGTGACCACCCGCGCCCGCACCCAACGCGCAACCCCTACCGCACAGCACCCCCAGCCACGCCCTACAGCCCCCGCAACCGCCGCTCGGCCTGCCGCACCATGGGGATCGTCCCGAGCGACGTCAGGCGCGTCCGCAGCTCGTCGGCCGTGACCGCCCCGATCGCGAGCAGCCCGTGCACGGCCGTCGCCTCGGCCTCCCCGAACGCACCGGCCGTCGGCCCCGGCGTCCGGAGCAGGTCGACCGCGGTCCGCGCAGGCACCGTGACCCGCAGCCGCGAGAGCTCGACGGTGTCGTCGACGTCGATCCGGACCTCCCGCAGGCGCACGTCCGGTCCGACGTGGACGCGGACCTGCGGCGGGATGCAGGCCTCGAGCGGCACCGGCGGCCGCGACACCGCGCCCCAGATCCACGCGGCGGTCAGGGTGCAGGCGATCAGCCGCGCGTCCCGCAGGACCCAGGCGGCAGCGGCGGCGCGCAACGACGGCGTCTGCGGTTCAGCGGGGGAGGCCCAGCAGGGACCGACGGCGACCAGCTCGCCCGCCAGGACCGCCGCACGCAGCTCGGGTTCCGGCCAGTCGTCACTGGTCAGCAGTCGCGGGCGGGGCACCCGCACATCCTGCCCGACCTGCGCACGCGACCGACAGGCCTGTGGACAAGGCACACACCAGCCGGGAGGCACGTGGCGGGCCCGCACCGCGCCTCCAGGCCGTCGCCGGTCACGTCCACGGCGTGGGTCGCGTCGACGACGCGACCAGCCGACGGCCGCGCGCCGGGTCGGGCCAGGCCGGGCGCGACGCGCGTGCTCAGCGCAGGACGTCGGCGCGGTGCACGAGCGCCGCGGCACCGATGAGCGGACCGTCCTGGGACAACCCGGTCGGCACGATCTGGACCTTCGTGACGAACCCGAACTCGACACGCTCCGCCACGGCCTGCCGGGCGTACTCGAACAGGTCGGGGGTGACGTGCGAGAACCCGCCGCCGATGGCGACGATCTCGAGGTCGACCAGGCTCGTGGCGGCGGCGATGGCCTGCCCGAGGGCGCGACCGCTCCGCTGGATCGCGGCGACGGCGATCTCGTCGCCGGCGGCGTACGCGGCCGAGAGCTCCTCGCCGGTCGTGCCCGTGAAGCCCTGACGACGTGCCCAGGCCACGGTCTTCGGGCCGCTGGCGATCGCCTCGAGGCAACCGGTGCCGCCGCAGGCGCAGGGGTCGTCGTAGCCGCCGCACTCGACGTGTCCGATGTGGCCGGCGTTGCCCGTCGGTCCGCTGACGGTGCGACCGTGCAGGATGAGCCCGCCGCCGACGCCGGTGGAGACGATCATGCCCATGACGTGCTCGTAGCCCTGGGCCGCGCCGACCCAGTGCTCGGCGAGGGTGATCGCCAGGCCGTCCATGCGGAGCGTCACCGGGACGTCGTCCGGCACGAGCGCCGCGATCCGGTCGCGCAGCGGGTGGCCACGCCAGACCGGCATGTTGAGCGGGGAGACGAGGCCGTGCTCCTCGTCGACCGGGCCGGCGGAACCGACGCCGACGCCGACGAGCGTCGCGTCGGCGGGCAGCGCGCCGAGCGCGGCCGTGACGACCTCGTCGACGGCGGCTTGCAGCTCGTCTGAGGTGCGCTGCGGCCCGGTGGGGCTGCGGAACCGGGTCGCCGGCAGCACGACGCCCTGGTCGGTGACGAGCGCGGCCTCGACCTTCGTGCCGCCGAGGTCGACGGCGAGAGCGAGGGCGGGGGACTGGGGTGCGGTGCTGGACATGCGCGCTCCGATGCGGCGTTCTGGAGGCACGGTGCGGGTCGCCGACGCGTCGTCGCGTCCGGTGGGCACCGGCCTGGTCGTGGTGGGTCGTGCTGGGTGCGTGGGCTGGCTCAGCTGGGCTGGCTCAGTCGGGTGGGCTCAGCGCCGTGGGTCAGCCCCGTGGGTCAGTAGGACGTCGTGTCGTCGCCGAGCGCCGACGCGGCGCCCGTCTCGGCGCGGTGCGTGACCTCGTCGAGGATGCGGGCCGAGGCGCTCGTGCCGATGCGGTTCGCGCCCGCCTCGACCATCTCGAGCAGGGTGTCGAGCCCGCGGACGCCGCCGGAGGCCTTCACGCCGGTGTCGGCACCGACCGTGCGGCGCATGAGGGCGATGTGCTCGGCCGTCGCGCCACCGCCGGCGAACCCGGTCGAGGTCTTCACGAAGGCGGCGCCGGCGGTCTGTGCCGCACGCGAGGCCGCGACGATCTCGTCATCGGTCAGGAACGCGGTCTCGAGGATCACCTTGACCACGGTGTCGCCGGCGGCGTCGACGACCGCGCGGACGTCCTGCTCGACGCGCTGCCAGTCACCCGACTTCGCCGCGCCGATGTTCTGCACCATGTCGAGCTCGAACGCGCCGTCGGCCAGTGCCTGCAGCGACTCGGCGACCTTCGCCGCGGTGGACGTCGTGCCGTGCGGGAAGCCGATCACGGTGCCGACGCCGACACCGGTGCCCGTGAGGCGCTCGACGGCCTGGGCGACGTCGCTCGGACGGACGCAGACGCTGAAGACGCGGTGGGCGGCGGCTTCGTCGAGCTGGGCGTCGACGTCCGCGCGGGTGAGTTCGGGCTTCAGGATCGCGTGGTCGATGAGGCCGCGGACGGCATCGACGGTGACGGGGAAGGCTGCGTTGTCCACCCGGCAAGCCTACCCGTCAGGCGTGCCGCGTAGCGTGCAGGGCATGCAGGTCCTCGTCACCGGCGCCACCGGGTACATCGGTGGTCGTCTCGTCCCTCGTCTCCTCGAAGCCGGCCACTCCGTCCGTGTGTTCGTGCGCAACCCCCGGAAGCTCCAGGACGTCCCGTGGAGCAGTGAGGTCGACGTCGCGGAGGGCGACCTCCAGGACGCCGAGGCGGTGCGCGCCGCCGTCGACGGGATCGAGGCGGTCTACTACCTCGCCCACGCGATGGGCGCCGACGGCGACTTCGAGTCGGCCGAGCGCGAAGCAGCGGAGACCATGGCGCGCGAGGCGAAGGCGGCCGGCGTCAGCCGGTTCGTCTACCTGGGCGGGCTGCACCCCGACGGCGAGCTGTCGAAGCACCTCCGCAGCCGCAAGGAGGTGGGGGAGATCCTCCTCAGCTCGGGCGTGCCGACGGTGGCGTACCAGGCCGGGGTCGTGATCGGCTCGGGCAGCACCTCGTTCGAGATGATCCGGCACCTGACCGACGTCCTGCCGTGGATGCCCGCGCCGCGCTGGGTCCGCAACCACATCCAGCCGATCGCGGTCCGCGACGTCCTGTACTACCTGGTGGCCGCGCTCGACGTGCCCGCCGACGTCAACCGCACCTTCGACATCGGCGGCCCCGACGTCCTGCGGTACGGCCAGATGCTGAACGGCTACGCGGTCGAGGCGAAGCTGCCCCAGCGTCCGATCACGGTCCTGCCGGTGCTCACCCCGCGCCTCGCCGCACACTGGTTCAACGCCGTCACCCCGATCCCGCGCAAGCTCGCGACCCCGATCATCGAGTCGCTGCAGTTCGAGTGCGTGCAGCGCGAGCACGACATCGACGACGTCGTGCCGCAGCCCGAGGGCGGGCTCACCTCGTACCGCCGGGCCGTCCGCCTCGCGCTCAACAAGATGCGCAGCGGTCAGGTCCAGACGAGCTGGCGGAGCGCGACGCTCTCGAGCGCCTCGGCCGACCCGATGCCGAACGACCCCGACTGGGCCGGGCACACGGTCTACGTCGACGACCGGAAGCGGCACTCCAGTGCCTCCGCCGAGGACGTCTGGCGCGTCGTCGAGTCGATCGGCGGCGACAACGGCTGGTACTCGTTCCCACTCGCCTGGGTCGCCCGCGGCTGGATGGACAAGATCGCCGGCGGTGTCGGCCTGAACCGCGGCCGGCGTGACCAGCAGCGCCTGGAGCAGGGTGACGCGCTCGACTGGTGGCGCGTCGAACGACTCGAGCGCGGCCGGTACCTGCGGCTCCGCGCCGAGTTCAAGTCGCCCGGTCGTGCGTGGCTCGAGATGACCGTCACACCGAACCCCGACGGCGGCAGCGACTACCACCAGCGGGCGATCTACTTCCCGCAGGGCCTGGCCGGGCGGCTGTACTGGTACGGCATCCTGCCGTTCCACGGCGTCATCTTCCCCGGTATGGTCGAGCGCATCACCGCCGCCGCCGAGCGGGAGTCCGACCACACCGAGTCCACGCAGCGCAACCGGACGCAGCAGACCGGGACCCCCGAGCCGGCGCACGAGGAGGCAGCATGACCGACGACCGCAGCCCCGTCCTCTTCCTGGGGGACAGCATCACCGAACAGGGCGACTGGGACACCTGGCTCCCCGACGAGCACACGCTGAACCAGGGCATCGGTGGAGACACGACCGACGGCGTACTGACGCGCCTCGACGCCGTCGTCGCCGAACAGCCCGAGGTGATCGTGCTGCTCATCGGCACGAACGACTTCGGCAACCACCGCGCGAGCGCCGAGCACGTGGTCCGCAACGTCGAGACCATCCTGGTCACGCTCCGCCGCGAGCTGCCGGGCGTGCGCCTGCTGCTCGTGTCGATCCTGCCCCGGCAAGCCGAGTACGCCACGAAGATCGAGCAGGCCAACCGGCACCTCCGGCAGTTCGTCGCCACGTGCCACGCGCAGTACCTCGACGCCTGGCCCGCCCTGGCCGACGGCGACCACCTGGACGCCCGCTTCACCGAGGACGGCCTGCACCTGACCGAAGACGGCTACCGTGCGCTGGTCGGCGAGCTGGTGCCGGCGCTCGAGCGCGTCCGCGACCTGCCGCCGATGTCGCGGTCGATCCAGGCGATCGACCTCGACGGCTCCGCGGACTGATGGCCGCACGCAAGGGGCGGCCCCCGGTGGGGTCGTCCCAGCACGGCGTGCCCGCAGGGTCCCCGCGACCCGCAGCCGCCGCACCCGTCAACGGTGCCCGCACCACGCCGCCCTTCACCCGGCCCGCGCTGGCGCCGTCGATGATCGCGGCAATCGTCCTGCTGGCCTGCGTCGCCATCGTCGATTCGTCGGGCTTCGTCTTCGCCCGCTGGGGCGTCACGGTGCTCGCGTTGATCGTGCTGGTCTTCAGCGTGCGCGGCAAGGTCTGGTGGGCCGCCCTGCTCATGGCCGCCGTCGCCGTCTGCTGGAACCCGCTCGTCACGGTGCCGATCCCCGGACAGGTGTGGGCGGCACTGCAGCTGGTGGCCGCCGCGCTGTTCATCGTGGTGGGCATCGTGGTCAAGGTGCCCCGCGAGTCGGACGGACGGTAGGATCGGCAGGTCGGGTACAGGACCCGGCCGCACACCCGAAGGGCATGGATGAACGACGAGACCGAGCCGGTGACCGAGAGTCCTCTGCTGAACCCTCGACCGTCCTCCGGCGGTCTCGACCGATCCGACGTCGTCGTCCGCAAGGGGCGACTGACCCTGATCAACGGACACCTCACGCCGCAGCAGTCGATGATCGAGGACCTGCTGTTCCTCGACGACGCGCTCACCGCGGCTGACGTCGACCACCTGCTCATCCGCGGCAACGACCAGCGCCCGGTGATCGCCCTCGACGAGCGTGACCGCCAGCGTGCCGAGAGCGCCGTGATGTCCGCGGCCGTCAACGAGCCCTTCTACGCGAAGCCCCCGGGCAAGCCGGCGGTGCTCGTGCAGGACGACGGACTCGGCTCCATCGAGGAACCCGTGCTCCGCGTGTTCCGCCCGCGGCTCGAGCCGCTCGGACGCCTGCGCTACGGCGCCGAGACGAGCGTCCAGCTCGAGTTCTGGCGCGTCACCGACATCGAGGTCCTCGCCCCCGTCGAGAACGCCCTGATGCGTCGCAGCCTGCCGATCGACGAGTTCGTCCTCGTCGACATCGAACGCTACGGCCGCACCTGGCGCACCGTCGAGCACATGTTCGACGACCACGTCTCGGACATCCGGTTCCCGATCGACATCGTCTTCTCGTGGGTCGACGGCAACGCCATCGAGTACCAGCGCGCCCGCCAGGCCGCACAGTCGAACGCCGTCCTGGGCGAGGGCGACGACGCCCCGGCCCGGTTCCGCCAGATCGACGAGCTGAAGTACGCGCTCCGCTCGGTGCACACCTTCGCACCGTGGATCCGCCAGATCTACATCGCGACGGACTCCCCGGCGCCGCACTGGCTCGCCGAGCACCCGAAGGTCCGCATCGTCCGCAGCGAGGAGTTCTTCGCCGACCCCTCCGTGCTGCCGACGCACAACTCGCAGGCCGTCGAGTCGCAGCTGCACCACATCCCGGGCATCAGCGAGCACTTCATCTACTCGAACGACGACATGTTCTTCGGGCGCCTCGTCGACCCCTCGGTGTTCTACAGCCCGGGATCGGTCACGAAGTTCATCCTCGCGTCGACCCGGATCGGCCTCGGCTCCAACAACCCTGCACGCAGCGGTTTCGAGAACTCCGCCCGCGTGAACCGTCGCCTGCTGCAGCAGCGCTTCGGTGCGGTGACCACCCGGCACCTCGAGCACGCCCCGACGCCCCTGCGCGCCTCGATCATGACCGAGATGGAGCACGAGTTCGCCGACGAGTTCGCGGCCACTGCGGCGTCCCGCTTCCGAGCCGCCGACAACATCTCGGTGACGAACTCGCTGTACCACTACTACTCTCTGCTCACCGGTCGGGCGATCATCCAGGAGAACGCGGCCGTCGGGTACGTCGACACGACCATGGTCTCCGGACTCAAGGCCCTCGACGAGCTGCTGAAGAAGCGGAACGTGGACTTCTTCTGCCTGAACGACGGCAGCTTCCCCGAGGTCAGCGACGAAGAGCGCACGCAGCGCGTCACGGGCTTCCTGGAGCGCTACTTCCCGTTCCCCGCGCCGTGGGAGCGCCCCAGCGCTTAGGACGCGCCAGCGGCCTGCTGGGAGCGTCCCAGCGCTCAGGACGCGCCAGCGGCCTGCTGGGGCGCTCCGGGCGAGCCTGCGAGCCCGGCGCCGGAACCCAGCCACGAGGTTTGACGCACCCGCACGCTCCACCGGTCACGACTCCCCGCCACCCCCACGCCGAGCGGTCACAGCCCGTCGCCTGCGCCGCCCACAGCCGACGGAACATGACCACGCGACGCAGCACCCGCGGTGAGTCGCGACCACCCCGCGGGCCGGGAGGCGCGGGTCGGGCCCGCCACGGGCCTCCCGACCGTCGGGCGTGCCGTCGGGACGTACACGACGCCGCGCGGTCAAGACACCCCGTTGACTGCCCGCCGAGCGGTCATGAACTATTGATTGCCGAGCCGCCAGCCGACGGAACGTGACCACTCGCCGCACACTGACGGGGAGTCATGACCTCCCGCGCCCACGCTTGGTGAGCAGAAGAGGTCGGGTCCGCATGACGGACCCGACCTCTTCTGCACGCGAAGTGCGCGACGCTACCGGTGGACGGGGGAGACGGGCACCGAGTCGAGCGTGAACACCGGGATGCTCGAGGTCACCGGTGCCGGCTCGACGGCCGCGGGGATCGTCACGCCGTGCGCCGCGAGCTTCGCCTCGGTCTCGAGCGCGGAGACGGGCTGTCCGACGGTGGCGTAGTGCCCGATCGGCACGACCGAGTGCACGACGTTGTGGCCGTAGACGTGCACGAGGTTGAACGACTGCGCACCGTCTCGTCCGCGGGTGCCGCCCTGGAACTCGGTGAGGTCCTGGGTGTAGCAGGTGGCGCTTGCGACGGAAACCGGGATGCCGGCGAACACCGCACTGGTGGAGTAGTGCAGGTGCCCGGCGATGATGGCGAGGACGTCACTGCCCTCGACGACCTCGGCCAGGGCCTGCTGGTCGCGGAGCTCGACGAGGACGGTGAGGTCCTGGACGCTCGGCACCGGCGGGTGGTGCATCGCGAGGATGGTGCCGTGCGGCGCGGCCTCGGACAGGACCTCGGCGAGCCAGTCGAGCTGCTCGGGGGAGACCTCACCGTGGTGGTGACCCGGCACGCTCGTGTCCAGGGTGATCACGCGGAGACCGTTGACGTCGTAGACGAAGTCGACCGGGCGGTCGGTGGGCTGCAGGCCGAAGAGCTCCTGGCGGAAGGCACCGCGCTCGTCGTGGTTGCCCATGGCCCAGATGACCTGTGCACCGATGCGCTGGGCCGCCGGTTCGAGGATCTCGCGGACGCGGGCGTACGCTCCCGGCTCGCCCTTGTCGGCCACGTCGCCGGTGACGACGATCGCTTCGGGCCGCGTGCCCGAGGCTTCGATGTCCGCGACGATCTGCGTGAGCCGTGCGGCGGAGTCCACATCGCCGTACAGGTTGCGGTCCCCGGAGACGAGGTGCGTGTCGCTGAGGTGGAGGAGGAAGTGGTTCGGCCTGGGGTGTTCGGCCGTCCGGCTGTCCATCGGGGTCTCATTCCGTTGGCGGATGCGTGGTGCAACACGTTGCCACACCGTCCTGGACGAGTCCAGCATGCGAGAGTGAACCAGCCGTGAACTGGGGGCGGCGTGTTGCCCTGTGCACGAAGAAACCCCCGCCACTTCGTGACGGGGGTTGCTTCGTGCGCTACCGATCAGTGATCGCCGGGGCCGACCTGGGGAGCCTGGTGGCCACCCTCGAGGTTCGGGCCGTGGTGCGCGGCGTGTGCTGCCTCGAGTTCTGCCTTCGAGACCGGCTCGATGCGGTCTTCGAAGAAGAAGCGGGAGACGCCGGCGCGGACCTTCTGCAGACCCGTGATCTTGCCCTTGGCGTTCGGGCGGATCATCAGCGGCTTGTACTCGTTGAACTGCAGGAGCTTCCAGCGCTCGTACTCGTCGAGCTGCTCGTGCACCTCGATGTACTCGCCGTGGGGGAGTCGGACGATGCGGCCCGACTCGTAGCCGTGCAGGACGATCTCGCGGTCCTTCTTCTGGAGGGCGAGGCAGACACGCTTCGTGATCCAGAAGGCGATGAACGGACCGAGGACGGTCGTTGCCTGGATCACGTGGATCACGTGTTCGATCGACACCAGGAAGTGCGTCGCGATGATGTCCGACGAGGCTGCTGCCCAGAGGCTGGCGTAGAGCGTGATGCCAGCGGCACCGAACGCCGTGCGCGTCGGGGCGTTGCGCGGGCGGTCGAGGATGTGGTGCTCACGCTTGTCGCCCGTGACCCACGCCTCGATGAAGGGGTAGAGCAGGATCGCCAGGATGAGCAGCACCAGGACCGCGATCGGCGCCAGGATGTTGAACGACACCGTGTAGCCGAACCACACGACCTCCCAGTGCGGCGGGACCAGTCGGAGCGCGCCGTCGGCGAAGCCGATGTACCAGTCGGGCTGGGTACCGGCGGACACCGGGGAGGGGTCGTACGGGCCGTAGTTCCAGATCGGGTTGATCGTGAACAGCGACGCGATGAGGGCCAGGATGCCCGCGACGATGAAGAAGAACCCACCGGCCTTCGCGGCGAACGCCGGGAGGATCGGGACACCGACGACGTTCTCGTTGGTCTTGCCCGGACCGGCGAACTGCGTGTGCTTGTTGATCACGACGAGCACGAGGTGGACACCGAGCACCGCGACGAGGATCGCCGGCAGCAGCAGGATGTGCAGCGTGTACAGGCGGCCGACGATGTCGGTCCCCGGGAACTCGCCGCCGAACAGCAGGTAGGCGATCCAGACGCCGATCACCGGGACACCCTCGATCATGCCGACGATGATCCGCAGACCGTTTCCGGAGAGCAGGTCGTCGGGGAGCGAGTAGCCGGTAAAGCCCTCGGCCATGGCGAGGACCCAGAGCAGGAAGCCGAAGACCCAGTTGAGCTCACGCGGCTTGCGGAAGGCGCCGGTGAAGAACACGCGGGCCATGTGCAGCATGATCGACGCCACGAACAGCAGGGCTGCCCAGTGGTGGACCTGGCGGACGAAGAGCCCGCCGCGGATGTCGAACGAGATGTCGAGCGTGGACTGCAGGGCCGTCGACATCGCCACGCCCTTGAGCGGGACGTACGAGCCGTTGTAGACGACCTCGGTCATGGACGCCTGGAAGAAGAACGTCAGGAAGGTCCCGGAGAGCAGCACGACGACGAAGCTGTACAGCGCCACCTCGCCGAGCATGAAGCTCCAGTGGTCCGGGAAGATCTTGCGGCCGACTTCCTTGACGAGGCCCGAGATGCTGGTGCGCTCGTCGATGTAGTTGGCGACCCCGCCGATGATGCGGGATCCGCGCTCCGGCGCCGGCTTGTTCGTCGACGTGTTCGGTGCGGTGGTGGTGGTGCTGGTCATCAGCGTTCACGCTCCCAGAAGGACGGTCCGACCGGCTCGTGGAAGTCGCTCTGGGCAACCAGGTAGCCGTCGTCGTCGATCGCGATCGGAAGTTGGGGGAGGGGGCGTGCTGCCGGACCGAAGATGACCTCGCAGTTGTTCGAGACATCGAAGGTGGACTGGTGGCACGGGCACAGCAGGTGGTGCGTCTGCTGTTCGTAGAGCGCGACGGGGCAACCGACGTGGGTGCAGATCTTGGAGTACGCGACGATGCCGTCGTAGCCCCAGTTCTCGTGGCCCTTGGACGGGTTGAGGTCCTTCGGGTCGAGACGCATGAGGAGGACGGAGGCCTTGGCCTTCTCCTCCAGCATGTGCTCGGACTCGAGCATGCCCTCGGGGATGACGTGGAACACCGAACCGATGGTGACGTCGGAGGCCTTGATCGGCAGACCCGTCGGGTCCTTCGTCAGGCGCAGGCCCTGCTTCCAGAAGGTGTGGCGGAGCAGCTCGTTGGGGTCCTCGGCGGGAGCGAGGTCACGGACCAGGACGATGCCGGGGAGCGGGAACGCGGCCAGGGCACCGATCATCGAGTTGCGGATCAGCTTGCGACGGCTGAAGCCGGACTCCTTGTCGGCGAGCTGGAACGCCTCGACCGCCTTGGCGCGGGTCGCGTCGGTGCCGCGGGTGCCGTGGCGGAGCTCGGTGATTTCACGGTCGACGACGAGCGACTTCGACCAGTAGACGGCGCCGAGGCCGAGGGCGAGGAGCGCGAGGGCGATCGACAGGCCCAGGAAGAGGTTCGCGGTGCGGACCGTCCCGAAGTCGCTCGGGTCGATCGGGAAGGCGACGTACGCCGCGATCGACAGCACGCTGCCGACGATCGACAGGTAGAAGTACGCGGCGACCTGGCGCTCGGCCAGACGCTGCTTCTTCGGGTCGACGTCGGTGCGACGCGGGCGGTGCGGCGGCTCGCCCGGGTTCTCGAACGGGTCGACGGGGAGGACCGCAATCCCGGGGGAGGTGGTCGTGCCGTGCTTCTCGACAGCCGAGGACGAGTTCAGCGTCTCGTCGTCGTGCTCTGCCATGGTGTTCCCTTCAGTGTCGTTCGACACGGACGATCAGTTGGACTTCGCGGTCAGCCAGACGGTCATCGCGACGACCGCGCCGAGTCCGAACATCCAGATGAACAGACCCTCGGCGACCGGCCCCAGGGAGCCGAGTGCGAAGCCACCGGGGGACTTGTTGTCCTGCACGTACTTGAGGTACGTGATGATGTCGGCCTTCTGCTCCGGCGTCAGGTTCAGGTCGTTGAAGACCGGCATGTTCTGCGGGCCGGTGAGCATGGCCTCGTAGATGTGCTTGCCGGAGACCGTCTCGAGGTTCGGGGCGTACTTGCCCTCGGTCAGCGCACCGCCGGCGCCGGCCACGTTGTGGCACATGGCGCAGTTGATGCGGAACAGCTCGGCGCCTTCGGCAGCGTCGCCGTCCTCACCGTTGGTGAGCTCGGTGGACGGGACCGACGGGCCGGGGCCGAGGGAGGCGACGTACTGCGCGAGTGCGTCGACCTGCTCGTCCGTGAACTGCGCGGGCTTCTCTTCGGCCTGCGGGCCCTGAGCGGCCATCGGCATGCGGCCGGTGCCGACCTGGAAGTCGACCGACGCGGCGCCGACACCGATGAGGGACGGGCCCTCGCTCGTGCCCTGCGCGGAGAGACCGTGGCAGGTGGCGCAGTTCGAGGCGAAGAGCTTCTCGCCCTCGTTCACCTGCGACTGGCTCGAGGCGGCGACGGTGTTCGTGCTGTCGTCGGCGTTCGCCGTGGAGCTGAACAGTGCGTACGCGCCACCGGTGGTCATGAGACCCACGACGATGAGCGACACGGTCGCCATCGGTGAACGGCGGCCCTTCTTGGACTTGGTTCTGTTGAACATGTGCTGGGGGGTGTCCAGTTCCTACTTGAGAAGGTAGATGACGGCGAAGAGGAAGATCCACACGACGTCGACGAAGTGCCAGTAGTACGACACGACGATGGCGGTGGTCGCTTCCTTGTGGCCGAAGTTCTTGGCGGCGAAACCGCGGCCGAGCGTCAGCAGGAAGGCGATGAGGCCACCGGTCACGTGGAGCCCGTGGAACCCGGTGGTCATGTAGAACGCCGAGCCGTATGCGCTGGAGGAGAGCGTCACGCCCTCGTGCCAGAGGTTGGCGTACTCGAAGATCTGGCCGCAGACGAAGATCGCACCCATCGCGTAGGTGACGAAGAACCACTCCGTCATGCCCCAGTGGCGCGGGTTCCAGCTCGTCCGGTGCACCTGGAAGCGCTCCGCGGCGAACACGGCGAACTGGCAGGCGAAGCTGGACAGCACCAGGATGATCGTGTTCACGGAGGCGAAGGGCACCTCGAGCTTCGCGGTCTCGGTCGCCCAGAGCTCAGGGGACGTGCTGCGGAGCGTGAAGTAGATCGCGAACAGGCCGGCGAAGAACATGACCTCGCTGCCCAGCCACACGATCGTCCCCACGGCCACGGCGTTCGGCCTGTTGAGGGCCGGACCGCTGGCTGATCTGGAGAGAGAGGTGCTAGTCACGTCCTCCATTATGGCCGAAACCCCCGACAGTGTTTTCGCAGGAGACTGGCGGGTCTCTCGAATTCACTACGATCGAGCCATGCCTGACGCACTTTCTTGGCCAGCAGTGATCAGCGCGCTCATGGCGCGCGAGGACCTGACGATCAGGCAATCCACATGGGCCATGGAGGAGATCGTGCACGGGCGCGCCACCCAGGCACAGATCGCAGCCTTCGCCGTGACGCTCCGCGCGAAGGGCGAGACCGTCGACGAGGTCGTCGGGTTCCGCGACGCGATCCTGGACGCCGCGGTTCCGCTCGACGTCGATCCGATGGCGCTCGACATCGTCGGGACCGGCGGCGACGTGGTCGGCACCGTGAACATCTCGACCATGGCGGCCATCGTGATCGCCGCCGCCGGGGTCCCCGTCGTCAAGCACGGCAACAAGGCCAGCTCGTCGAAGTCCGGGTCGAGCGACGTGCTCGCCGCCCTCGGACTCGATCTCACGATGGACGCCGCGCGTGTCGCGGACACCTTCCGGCGTGTCGGGCTGACCTTCGCCTTCGCCAACGCGTTCCACCCCGGTTTCGCCCACGCAGGCCCGGTGCGGCGCGAGATCGGCGTGCCGACGGTGTTCAACTTCCTCGGCCCGCTGGTCAACCCCGCACGGTGCGAGGCCAACGCCGTGGGGGTCGCCCAGCTCGACCTCGTCCCGATCATCACGGGTGTGTTCCAGACGCGCGGAGCGACGGCCCTCGTGTTCCGCGGCGACGACGGACTCGACGAGCTGACCACCACCGGGCACAGCCACATCTGGGAGGTCACGGGCGGCCGCGTCACCGAGCACGACCTCGACCCGCGGGACCTCGGCATCGCCCGGGCACGCACGGAGGACCTGCTCGGCGGCGACCCCGAGCACAACGCCGGCGTCGTCCACCGGGTGCTCGCGGGGGAGACCGGACCCGTCCGCGACATCGTCCTGCTGAACGCCGCGGCCGGCCTCGTCTCGTTCCGGCTGGCACAGGACCCGAACGAGTCCGACCGGCCGATCCTGCAGCGCTTCCGCGAGCAGCTGGTCGTCGCCGCCGAGGCGGTCGACTCAGGCGCCGGTGCGCGCAAACTGGCTGATTGGGTCGGCGCAGCTCCCGCCGCGTAGTCCACGCCGCCCTGCGACCGTGCGCGGTGCGCCACCCGGTGCGAGCCTGACGGCTCGGTGCTGCGCCACGGGCGCGCACCAGGCGGTCACCGCTGCACCCGGTGAACAAGCCTGCACCGTGCCGTGTCGACAACCCCGAGCCGGACTGGAGGCCCGTGGCGGGCCCGCCCCGCGCCTCCAGTCCGCACCGTGCGCGGTCCGCGATCCCGTGCCACCCCAGCGCGAGCCGCACCGTGCGCGGTGCGTCAGCCGGTGCGAGCCTGACGGCTCGGTGCTGCGCCACGAGCGCGCACCAGGCGGTCACCGCTGCACCCGGTCAACAACCCCGCACCGTGCCGTGTCGACAACCCCGTGCCGGACCGGAGGGCCGTGGCGGGCCCGCCCCGCGCCTCCAGTCCGCACCGTGCGCGGTCTGCGATCCCGTGCCGCTGCGCGACCCGCACCGTGCGCGGTGCGTCAGCCGATGCGAGCCTGACGGCGCGGTGCTGCGCCACGAGCGCGCACGGTGCGGTCACCGCTGCACCCGGTGAACAAACCCGCACCGTGCTGTGCCGGCAACCGCCCGACGACCGGCCAACCGCGACGGACCCGCAGGAGACGCAACGCACAGGAGGCCCGGTGCCGGTTCCTGGAACCGGCACCGGGCCTCCCGTCGGTGCGTTCAGTGCACGCGGTCAGCGTGCGCGTGCTTCGTTACTGCACGTCCTCGTCGACCCAGTCGAAGGTCTTCGTGACGGCCTTCTTCCACAGGCGGAGCGTGCGCTCGCGCTCGGCGGCGTCGAGCTGGGGCTCCCAGCGCTTGTCCTCCTGCCAGTTGGCACGGAGCTCGTCGAGGTTGGCCCAGAAGCCGACCGCGAGACCGGCGGCGTAGGCCGCTCCGAGCGCCGTCGTCTCCGCGACGACCGGACGGACGACCGGCACGTTGAGCATGTCGGCCTGGAACTGCATGAGCTCGCTGTTCGCGGTCATGCCCCCGTCGACCTTGAGCTCGGTCAGGTCCACGCCGGAGTCGGCGTTGACCGCGTCGAGGACCTCGCGGGTCTGCAGCGCCGTCGCCTCGAGGGCGGCACGCGCGATGTGGCCCTTGTTGACGAAGCGGGTGAGGCCGACGATCGCACCGCGGGCGTCCGGACGCCAGTACGGCGCGAAGAGCCCGGAGAACGCCGGCACGAAGTACACGCCACCGTTGTCCTCGACGGTCTTGGCCAGGGCCTCGACCTCCGGGGCGCTGCCGATCAGACCGAGGTTGTCGCGGAGCCACTGGATGAGCGAGCCCGTGACGGCGATCGAACCCTCGAGGGCGTAGTGCGTCTCCTGGTCGCCGAGCTTGTAGCCGACGGTGGTGAGCAGGCCGTTCTCGGAGCGGACGATCTCGGTACCGGTGTTGAAGATCAGGAAGTTGCCGGTGCCGTAGGTGTTCTTCGACTCACCCTGGTCGAACGCGGCCTGACCGAAGGTCGCGGCCTGCTGGTCGCCGAGGATGCCGGCGATCGGGACCTCGCGCAGCAGGCTCGAGGACTCGACGTGGCCGTAGACCTCGGAGGAGCTGACGATCTCGGGGAGCATCGACTTCGGGACACCGAAGTCGGCGAGGATGTCGTCGCGCCACTGCAGCGTCTCGAGGTCCATGAACAGCGTGCGGGACGCGTTCGTGACGTCGGTCTTGTGCACGCCGCCGTCGACGCCACCGGTCAGGTTCCAGAGAACCCAGGTGTCGGTGGTGCCGAAGAGCAGGTCGCCCGCCTCGGCCTTCTCACGAGCACCCTCGACGTTCTCGAGGATCCACATGATCTTGGTGCCGGCGAAGTACGTCGCGAGCGGCAGGCCGACGATGGCCTTGTACTTGTCGGTGTCGCCGTCGGCGAGCTTGTCGACGAGCGCCTGCGTGCGGGTGTCCTGCCAGACGATCGCGTTGTAGATCGGCTTGCCGGTGGTCTTGTCCCAGACGACGGCGGTCTCGCGCTGGTTGGTGATGCCGACGGCTGCGACGTCGTGGCGCGTGATGTCGGCACGCGACAGTGCCTGACCGATCACCTCGCGGGTGTTGTCCCAGATCTCGGCGGGGTCGTGCTCGACCCACCCGGCGCGCGGGAAGATCTGCTCGTGTTCCTTCTGCCCGGTCGAGATGATCGAACCGGAGTGGTCGAACACGATTGCTCGGGTCGAGGTCGTGCCCTGGTCGATGGCGACGATGTAGTCGGCCATTGGTGCTCCTTACGGGTGTGTTCGGTGCGGGTGCGTGTGCGGTCGTACGGAACGGCCGTCCACGCCTTCGGGGTGGGGGTGGGTCAGCTGACGATGGGCAGCAGGGCGACGGACAGGCCGGCGGCGAGGGCGCCACCGATCAGCGGTCCGACGACCGGCACCCAGGCGTAGGCCCAGTCGCTCGAGCCCTTGCCCTTGATGGGCAGGAAGGCGTGCGCGATGCGGGGGCCGAGGTCACGGGCCGGGTTGATGGCGTAGCCGGTGGGGCCACCGAGGCTGACACCGATCGCGATCACGAGGAAGGCGACGGGGATCGCACCGAGCGATGCCGGCGTCTGACCGTTCGAGAACGCGATGACGACGAAGACCAGCACGAAGGTGCCGATGATCTCCGTGACGAGGTTCCAGCCGTACGACCGGATCGCGGGGCCGGTCGAGAAGACGCCGAGCTTGGCGGCCGCGTCGGGCTCCTCGTCGAAGTGCTGCTTGTAGGCGAGCCAGACGATGACCGCGCCGATGATCGCGCCGATCAGCTGCGCGAGCCAGTAGAGGAACATCTCGCCGACGGTGATCTTGCCGAGCAGGGCGAGCCCGAGGCTGACCGCGGGGTTGAGCTGACCGCCCGAGCTGTAGGAGACGGTGACACCGGCGAAGACCGCGAAGCCCCAGCCGATGGTGACCATCAGGAACCCGGCTCCGAAGCCCTTCGACTTCGCCAGCGAGACAGCGGCGACGACGCCGCCACCCAGGATGATGAGCATCGCCGTACCGACGAGCTCGGACAGGAAATTGACGCCGATGCCGTCCATCGGTGACCTCCAGTGCGTGAGGGTGGGGGTCCGGCCGTGCTGCGCCGCACTCCCCGTTGAGTGATTGAGGCCAACCATAGTGATGCGGTTCACGGCCCGGCGATGAATTCGTGAGCGAAGTGCGGCATCGTGCACGAACGTGCAGGACGAGTGTCCCCAGCACGATCCCGAGCCGGTGGCGCGTCCTCGGCGCACTGCACGAACGTGCATCGGGAGCGGACGGCCGCCCGTGCCGTCGATGTAGATTGGGCCCACTCCGGTCGACGACGCGCGGTGTGACCGCCACGGTTCGACCCCGTACCCGTGGAGGCACCGCATGAAGAAGCTCATCAACGACCCGCAGGCCGTGGTCGAGGAGACCGTCCGGGGCTTCGCCCGGGCACACGCCGGACACGTCGTCCTGGTCGAGGACCCGATCCACCTGCACCGCGCTGACGCACCCGTCGCCGGCAAGGTCGGGATCGTCAGCGGCGGTGGCAGCGGCCACGAGCCGCTGCACGCCGGCTTCGTCGGGTACGGCATGCTCGACGCCGCGGTGCCCGGCCCGGTGTTCACGAGCCCGACGCCCGACCCGATCGTCGCCGCGACGAAGGCCGTCGACGGCGGTGCGGGCGTGCTGCACATCGTGAAGAACTACACCGGCGACGTGCTCAACTTCGAGACGGCCGCCGAACTCGCGGCGATGGACGACGTCCGCGTCGAGTCCGTCGTGGTGGACGACGACGTCGCGGTGCAGGACTCACTGTTCACCGCCGGTCGTCGCGGCGTCGCCGGGACCGTCGTGGTGGAGAAGTGCGCCGGCGCCGCCGCCGAGCGCGGGGACGACCTGGACGCGGTCGCCGCCGTGGCCCGGCACGTCAACGACGTCACGCGGTCGATGGGGCTCGCACTGGCATCGGGCACCGTCCCGCACGCGGGGGAGCCGTCGTTCGTGCTGGCCGACGACGAGGTCGAGCTCGGCATCGGCATCCACGGCGAGCCCGGCCGCGAGCGGATCGCGATGGCACCGGCGGACGAGCTCGTCGACCGCGTGCTCGAACCGATCCTGACCGACCTCGACGCCCCGGCCGGGTCGTCGCTGCTGCTCCTGGTGAACGGCATGGGCGGCACCCCGCTGTCCGAGCTCTACATCGCGTACCGACGCGCCGCGGAGGTCCTCTCCGACCGCGGCCACCAGGTCACGCGTAGTTTGGTCGGCGACTACGTCACGTCCCTCGAGATGCAGGGGTTCTCGCTCACCGTCACGGTGCTCGACGACGAACTCACGGCCCTCTGGGACGCCCCGGTGGAGACCCCGGCCCTGCGCTGGGGACGCTGACCGACTGCGAGAGCGACCGCAACCGCAACCGTCCACGGCCGCTCGACCACCGGACCACGACAACGGGCCACCGGGCCCGCCACACGAAGGGAACCGCATTGGCGCTCGACACCGCATGGGCCATCGACTGGGTCCGTCGCACCGCCGCGACGATCGACGAACACCGCGCCGAGCTCGTCACGCTCGACCGTGAGATCGGCGACGGCGACCACGGCGAGAACCTCGACCGCGGGTTCCGGGCCGTGCTCGAGGCCGTCGACTCCGGGTCCTTCGACACCCCGGGTGCCGTGCTCAAGACCGTCGCGACGAAGCTCATCTCGACGGTGGGCGGGGCGGCCGGCCCGCTCTTCGGCACCGCCTACCTGAAGGCTGCGCAGGCCGCCGGTGACGCGGCCGAACTCGACGCAGACACCCTCGTCGCCGTGCTCACCGCCGCCCGCGACGGTGTCGTGTCCCGCGGCAAGGCCGCGGTCGGCGACAAGACGATGGTCGACGCGTGGAGCCCCGCGGTCGACGCCGCAGCAGCGGCCGCCGGTGCCGGCGACGACCCGAAGGCCGTGCTCACCGCAGCAGCAGACGCCGCCGCGCAGGGTGCGGCGGACACCGAGCCGCTCGTCGCCCACAAGGGCCGCGCGAGCTACCTCGGCGACCGCGCGATCGGGTACCGCGACCCCGGTGCGCAGTCGACCGCGTACATCCTGCGCGCAGCGGTGGACGCAGCGTGACCGTCGGCATCCTGGTCGTCTCGCACAGCGCGGCGATCGCGACGGGCACCGTCGAGCTGGCACGGCAGATGGCCGCGGACGTGCCGCTCGTCGCCGCGGGCGGAACGGACGACGGCGGCATCGGCACCTCGTTCGAGGCGATCACCGCCGGCATCGAGGAACTCGCCCAGGCGGACGCCGTCGTGGTCCTGTGCGACCTCGGCTCCGCCTACCTGACGACCGACACCGCGCTCGACTTCCTGGACGACGACGTCCGCGCACGCGTCCACGTGTCGCAGGCCCCGTTGGTCGAGGGAACGGTGGCGGCCGCGGTCGCCGCCCAGACGGGCGGCGACGCCGACGCCGTGCTGGCCGCCGCAGCGTCGGCCGCGGGTTCCGAGGCGGACGCGAGCACCGCCTCCCGTCCGTCCGGTGACCAGCCTGGAGGCACGGGGCCGGCCGACGGGGCTGCCGCCGTCGACGACGCGGCCGGCTCCGACCGCGTCAGCGCGTCGGTCGAGCTGGTGAACGAGACCGGGCTGCACGCCCGGCCCGCCGCGGAGTTCGTGAAGACGGCGGCGAAGTACGACGCGAGCGTGCACGTCAACGGCGTGGACGCGAAGAGCCTGCTGGCGATCATGGCCCTGGCGCTGCCGAAGGGTGCGACGGTGTCGATCGACGCGACCGGGCAGGACGCGCAGGCCGCGGTCGACGCCCTCGTGGAACTGGTCCGGTCCGGCTTCGGCGAGTGACACCGCCGCCGGACGAGTGACAGCGCCGCCGGGGGAGACCCCGGCGGCGGTGCCCGCCCCGGTCAACGGATCGAGATCGTCCCCGCAAGGTCGAGGTCCGAGGGGCCGCCGGTGACCCCGGCGTCCGCGAGCAGGGTGGCACCGAACACGGCGCTCCAGAACGTGCGGGCGTCCCGGGCGACGCCGCTCGGGCTCGTCCAGCCCTGGTCGGCGACGACGCGCTCCAGGTAGCGCTCGGACTGCCGGAACAGCACGGCGAGCAGCAGCCGCACGCGCTCACGCTGCGCCGGGTCGTCCCCGGCGGCCCCGAGCGCGCGGACCACGAGCGGGGTCGACGGCATCGCGAGGGCGGTGCGGGCGAGGACCTGCCGGAACGCCTCCGCCGAGCGGGCACGACGGCCGGCCGCCTGCAGTCGCGTGGTGTCGCGGAGGAACAGCGCGAACGCGGCGTCGAGCACCAGGCGGTCCTTCGAGCCGTAGTGGTGGGTGATCTGGTTCGGGTAGACACCCGCGACCCGGGCGACCTCGCTGACGGTGACGGTCCGAGCGCCCGCGCTGAGCAGTCCGGCCGTCGCGGCGAGGATCTTCGCCCGTGTCGCCGCGCCGCGTGCCGTGCCGGAGCCGTCCATCGTGGTTGCCATGTCGGAATTGTACGTGGTACAACTCAACTTGTTCAACGTACAAGAGGAGTTCCCGTGGACATCGTCATCACCGGCTACGGCGCGGTCTCACCCTTCGGCCACGGCGTCGCACCGCTCTGGGACGCCCTGGTGGCCGGTCGCTCCGGCGTCCGCGCCCTGCACCGCGACGGAGCGCTCTGGGAACAGGTGCCGATCCGGGTCGGGGCCGATGCCGCACTCGACGCCGAGGGGGCGCTCGGGCGGGTCCGCGCCAATCGCCTGGACCGCAGTCAGCAGCTGGCCCTCGTCGCCGCGGACGAGGCCTGGGCCGACGCCGGTGCCCCCGCGGTGGAGGGCGACCGCCTCGCCGTGGTGATCGGCACCGGGATCGGGGGAGTGGAGACGCTCCTCGACGCCCACGACGTGCTCGGTGCGTCCGGTGCCCGGCGGGTCTCACCGCGCACGGTGCCGATGCTCATGGCGAACGGTGCCGCCGCGCAGATCAGCATCGCCTACGGGGCGCGGGGCGGCGCTTACACGACGGTGTCGGCATGTGCGTCCGGTGCGGAGGCCATCGCCACCGCCGCGCGACTCATCGCCACCGGTGAGGCCGACGTCGTCATCACCGGCGGGACCGAGGCCGCGGTCACCCCGGTGACGATGGCGTCGTTCGCCCAGTCGCAGGCCCTCGCGAAGCCCGACGGCGACGACCCGACGACCCTGTCCCGTCCGTTCGACGCCGACCGCCGCGGCTTCGTCCTCGGCGAGGGCGCCGGCATCGTCGTGCTCGAGCGTGCCGAGCACGCCGCCGCCCGGGGGAAGCGGTCGCACGGCACGCTCGCCGGGTGGGGGATCACCTCGGACGCGCACCACATCACCGCACCGCTGGCGGACGGCAGCGAGCAGGAGCGGGCCATGCGCGCCGCTATCGGGATGGCGGGACTCGCCGGCGGCGACGTCGACCACGTGAACGCGCACGCCACCGGCACCCCCGTCGGCGACGTCGGCGAGGCGGCCGCCATCAGCCGGGCGATCGGGACCGGAGCGCTGGTCACCGCTCCGAAGAGCGCGATCGGGCACATGTTCGGCGCTGCCGGCGCGGTCGAGGCGATCCTGACCCTGCGGGCGCTCGAGACCGGGACCGTGCCACCGACCCTGAACCTCGACCGGCTCGACCCCGCGGTGGACCTCGACGTCGTCTCCGGCACCGCACGGACCGCGCCGCTCCGTGCGGCGTTGAACAACTCGTTCGGGTTCGGCGGTCAGAACGCGTCGCTGGTGTTCACCGCGGCGTGAGCTCCTGCAGGCCGGTGACCCGGAGCAGGTCGAGCTTCGCGGCGTCCTCGGAGCCCGGGACGACCGTGTAGACGACGATCCGCAGGTCACCGCCGGGGACGCTCAGCACGTCGCAGTCGATCTCCACCGGCCCGACGGGGGTGTGCACGACCTTGCGGCTCGCACGGTGCTCGGCGATCCGACCGGTCTCCCAGCGGCGGGCGAACTCGGGGGACTCCCGCAGCAGTCGTTCGACCAGGTCCGCCAGGTCGCGGTCCGCCGAGTAGCGGCCGTAGGCCTGTCGCAGGTCGGCGGCGAGGTCGCTCGAGAACTCCTCCTGGTGCTCGTCGTCCCAGTCCACCCCGTCGCGCTCCTGCGTGAAGTGCCGCCAGACCAGGTTGCGATCGAGCCCGACGTACCGCGAGGGGTCGCCGTTCACCGCGGCCCACAGCTCGTTCCAGAGCACGATGTCGTGGGTCGCCGTGAACACCGCGAGCGGGACGTCGCCGAGCCGGTCGACCAGCCGCTGCACGCCGGGCGTGATGTGCCGCGGCACGACCTGACGCGACGGCGGGGCGACGCCGGCCACCCGGCACAGGTGGTCCCGCTCCTCGGACGACAGCCGGAGCGCCGTCGCGAGGGCGCCGAGCAGCTGCGGCGACGGGTTCGTCGCCCGGCCCTGCTCGAGGCGGACGACGTAGTCGACGCTCACGCCCGCCAGCGCGGCGAGCTCCTCGCGACGGAGGCCCGGGGTCCGTCTGCCGGGGCCGGCCGGCAGGCCGACCGCCTCGGGACGCACCCGGTCGCGCCAGGAACGCAACACGTTCGCGAACTCGCTCATGTCCACCATCATCGCCCCGCGCCTCCTGTCCGTCCTGGTACTGCCGGTCCCACCGTCGCACCGTGCCTGGGGGAGCCGGGCCGGCGGGGGCAGGCTGGGCGCATGACAACGACACTGATCACCGGGGCAAACCGCAGCCTCGGACTCGAGACCGCACGCCGACTGCTCGAGGCCGGCCACACCGTGTACGCCGGCATGCGCGACCCGGCCAGCGGCGACGACGCCCGCGCACTCGGCGCCCACGTCGTGCAGCTGGACGTCACCGACCAGGCCAGCATCGACGCGGCGATCGCGACGATCCCCGAGCTCGACGTCCTGGTGAACAACGCCGGGATCCTCGGCAGCTCGTTCGGGGTCGACGACCTCGACGCGAGCGCGATGGCGACCGTGCTCGACACCAACGTCACCGGCATCGTCCGGGTGACCCAGGCCGCGCTGCCCCTGCTGCGACGTTCGGCGGCACCCGTCATCGTGAACGTTTCGTCGGGGGTGGGGTTCCCGCGCTGGCTGACGACACCGGGACACGACGAGTACAGGGTGCCGGCGGTGCCGTACGCGGCGTCGAAGGCGGCCGTGATCGCGTTGACCGTGCAGTACGCGAAGAACCTGCCCGGCTTCCGGGTGAACGCGAGCGACCCGGGCTACACGGCGACGGAGTTCAACGGGTTCGGCGGACACCAGACGATCACCGAGGGCACCGACGCCACGGTCATGCTCGCGACGATCGGCACCGACGGGCCGACGGGGGAGTTCCACAACCGCGAGGGCCGCATCGAGTACTGAGGGCAGCGCTGCGTGTGCACCCGCGCCCCGTCAGTCGTGCACGTCGGCGCCGAACCCCGGCCCGGGACGCATCATCCAGCCGTCCGGATCGGGCAGCGGGCGGAACCCGAACCGCTCGTACAGCCCGTGGGCATCCGCGGTGAACAGGGCGAAGCGCTTCAGGCCGAGCGGCTCGACCGCCTCGGTCACGCCGTGCACGAGTGCGACCCCGACGCCGCGGCCCCGGGCGTCGGGGTCCACGAACACGTCGGCGAGCCACCCGAACGTCACGCCGTCGGTGATCACGCGCGCGTAGCCGAGCTGCTCGCCGGTCGTCGCGTCGTACACGCCGAAGTTCCGGGAGCCGGCGATGATCGCCTCCTGCGTCGCCCGGTCACGGCCGCGGGCCCAGTACGACTCCTCGCTCAGCCATCGGTGCACGCGGTCGACGTCGAGGTCTTCGGGGTCGGCGGAGAAGCGCAGATCGGTCACGTGACGAGTCAACCGGCGGACGCGCCTGCGGCGCAACGGCCGATCGGGGTGCGGTGGACCGCTCGCGAGGTCGGGTGGTCGGGTGGCCGTCGGCCTGGAGGCCCGTGGGGACCCCGGCGGACGGGTCGCCTCGGGCGGTCGGTCGCGCTGGTCCGCCGTCGGGCGTCCGGCGTCCGGCGTCCGGCGTCCGGCGTCTGTCAGGATGGCCGCATGCGCGCTGTCCAGTACGCCCAGTTCGGTTCCGTCCCCTCGATCGTCGACCTGCCGGAACCCGTGGCCCCGGACCACGGCGTCGTCATCCGTGTGGCTGCCACCGGCGTCTGCCGCAGTGACTGGCACGCCTGGAAGGGCCACGACGACTCCGTCCGGCTGCCGCACGTGCCCGGCCACGAGTTCGCCGGCGTCGTCGCGTCGATCGGCACGGGCGTCCAGCGCTTCGCCGTGGGTGACCGGGTGACGGCACCGTTCGTGTTCGCCTGCGGGACCTGCGCCGAGTGCCTCGACGGCGCCACCCAGGTGTGCACCGCCCAGCAGCAGCCCGGGTTCGACCTGCAGGGCTCGTACGCGGACTCCCTGGTCGTCCCGCACGCCGACCTGAACCTCGTCGCGCTGCCCGACGCCGTGGACTTCGCGGTGGCGGCGGCGCTCGGATGCCGATTCGGCACCGCGTTCCACGCCCTGCACGCCCGAGGGCGCGTCGCCGCAGGGGAGTGGGTCGTGGTCTACGGCTGCGGGGGAGTCGGGCTCTCCGCGGTCATGGTCGCCGTGGCCGCCGGCGCGCACGTCGTCGCCGTCGACGTCTCCACGGCCGCACTCGAACGCGCCGCCGCCCTCGGCGCCGACACCGTGCTGATGGACGCCGATGCCGTCACCACGGTCCGGTCCCGCACGGGCGGCGGAGCACACGTCTCGCTCGACGCCTACGGCAGCCGTGCCACCTCGGTCGCCGCCGTGGCGTCCCTGCGTCCGCGCGGCCGGCACGTGCAGGTCGGGCTGCTCCTCGACGACGAAGCCGCTCCGGCGATCCCGATGGGCCGGGTCATCGCGGACGAACTCGAACTGCTCGGCAGCCACGGGGCAGCGGTCGGGGAGTACGGCGCGATGCTCGACGCCATCGTGGCCGGGCGGCTGCGTCCGGAGGAGACGATCGGCCGCACGATCAGCTTCGACGACCTGCCCGAGGCGCTCGTCGCGATGGACCGCCCTGCGACCTCGTCGGGCATGACCGTCGCGGTGTTCTGAGGCTCGGGCGTCCCGTCAGCCCTCGGTCCGCGCGTCCGCGCCCCGGCGGATGCGGAGCACGACCGCGCCGATGACGAGCACTGCCAGGATCCCGACGACCCCGAACAGGAGTGCGGGGCCGCCGTGGCCGTGCGCATGCGTGCCGGCACCCGTGTTCGGTGCGGCTGCCGCTGCCGCTGCCGACGGTTCCGAGGATGATGTGGGCGCGGCCGTCGGGCTCGTCGTCGTGGGTGGGACGGTCGGAGATGCGGCCGGTTCCACCGAGAACGCGAGCTGCCCCTCGATCGGATGGCCGTCGGGGGAGACGTACCGCCAGACGAGGGTGTGCGGGCCGGGGGAGAGCGACACCGCCTTGGACATCGAGGTGCCGTCGACGGCAACCGCTCTGGACGACTCGTCGGTCCCGCCGTCGTCCCGGACCTCGATGCGCAGACCGGCTTCGAGCCCGGCAAGCGGCGCCTCGCTGAAGCTGAGTGTCACTCGCTCAAGGTCGGCAGCCACGGTGGCGCCGTCCGCCGGATCACTCGATGTCAGTGCTGCGTGCGCCGATGCAGGTGTCGTGCCGATCAGCACGAGGAACGCGGACAGGGCGACGGCGAACAGGACCCGGGGTGTCACGGTTCGTGAGCGGCGTTGGTCATCTCGGTGATCGTGCACGCGTCCACGCTAGGGAAGTGATGTCGAGCGTCCCGCCAGCCGAGCGGGGCCTCGGAACGTCCGAGTTGACATAATATGCATTATCGGCGCACCGGCGGACGCCCCGTACGACGCTTCGTGAGCAGAAAAGGTCGAGTCCGCTGCACGAACTCGACCTCTTCTGCTCACTGGATGACGACGGTGTCAGTCGGCGGGCTTCGTCGGGACGTCGTCGGCGTCGATCTCGAGCGCCGCCGGCTCGCCGCCCTGTTCCTCCAGGGTGTCCTGGTCGGTGTCGGGCTGCTCCGGCGACTCGCTCTGGGTGGTCTCTTCGGCTGGGTCAGGCTGGCTGTAGCTCATGCGCCGGACGGTACGCCCGCGTTCCTGAACAGCCGCAAGCTCGGCGCCCGAGACGCTTGGTGAGCAGCAATGGTCGAGTCCATCCGCTGGACTCGACCATTGCTGCTCACGATGCGAAGCGCACCATTCACATGTTCGAGAGCGCCACCGCGTTGATGATGAAACCGATCACACCGATGACGATGGCGACGATCGACAGGATGACGCCCGCCGTGATCATCCCGCGGCTGCCGCCACGCTTGCGCGCCGAGATGCCGAGCACGAGACCGACGATGCCGCCGATGACACCGACGATCGGCACGAACAGACCCACGACGGTCCCGATGATGCCGAGCACCAGGGAGACGATGGCGAAGGTGTTCGACTGCGCGGGCGCGTTGCCGGGGTTGGACATGGTAGAGCTCCTTCTGGTCAGGACGCCGATCCAGGCCGGGTAGCCGATCGTGAGCGTCAGTCAGAACGGTAGTCCTCACACACGGCTTATGCCCAGATTCGCCCCCTGAGTCTGTCCCCCGGCTCAGGCTCCGACGTACGCCGCCAGGTGCTGCCCGGTCAGCGTCGACCGTGCCGCCATGAGTGCAGCGGGTGTCCCCTCGAACACGATCCGTCCACCGTCGTGCCCGGCGCCCGGCCCGAGGTCGATGATCCAGTCGGCGTGCGCCATCACGGCCTGGTGGTGCTCGATCACGACGACCGTCCGGCCGGCGTCGACGAGCCGGTCGAGCAGGCCGACCAACTGCTCGACGTCGGCCAGGTGCAGGCCCGCGGTCGGCTCGTCGAGCACCACCACGCCGCCCCGGTCACCGAGGTGCGTCGCGAGCTTGAGCCGCTGCCGCTCTCCCCCGGACAACGTGGTGAGCGGCTGTCCGATCGTCAGGTAGCCGAGCCCCACGTCGGCGAGCCGGGCGAGGATCGTGTGGGCCGCCGGCAGTGCGGACTCCCCCGCCGCGAAGAACGCCAACGCGTCGGCGACGGACATGCCGAGCACCTCGCTGATGTCCTTCCCGCCCAGGTGGTACCCGAGCACGGACTGGTCGAACCGCTTGCCGTCGCACTCGACGCAGGGGCTCGCAACGCCCGCCATCATGCCGAGGTCGGTGTACACGACACCGGCACCGTTGCACGCCGGGCAGGCGCCCTCCGAGTTGGCGCTGAACAGCGCGGGCTTGACGCCGTTGGCCTTCGCGAACGCCTTGCGGATCGGCTCGAGCAGACCGGTGTACGTCGCCGGGTTGCTCCGCCGTGAGCCACGGATCCCGCTCTGGTCGATGGCGACCACATCGTCGCGCCGGGCCAGCGACCCGTGGATGAGCGTGCTCTTGCCCGAGCCGGCGACCCCCGTCACGACGGTGAGCACCCCGGTGGGGACGTCCACGTCGACGTCGTGCAGGTTGTGGGCCGAGGCGCCGCGGATCGCGATCGCCCCGTCCGGACGACGGACCTCGGACTTCACGGTGACGCGGTCGTCCAGGTGCCGACCGGTCACGGTCCCGCTCGCACGCAGCCCGTCGACGGACCCCTGGTAGCAGAGCGTCCCACCGCCGGAACCGGCACCGGGTCCGAGGTCGACGACGTGGTCGGCGATCGCGATGACCTCGGGCTTGTGCTCGACGACCAGGACGGTGTTGCCCTTGTCGCGCAGCCGGACGAGCAGTTCGTTCATCCGCTCGATGTCGTGCGGGTGCAGCCCCGTGCTCGGCTCGTCGAAGACGTACGTGACGTCACTGAGCGAGGAGCCGAGGTGCTTCACCATCTTCACGCGCTGTCCCTCTCCCCCGGACAGCGTGCCGGTCGGGCGGTCGAGCGACAGGTAGCCGAGTCCGATCTCGACGAAGGACTCGAGCAGGTCGCGGAGCCCCTCGAGCAACGGCCCGACCCCCGGGTCGTCCAGGCCCTGCAGCCAGGCGACGGCGTCGGTGATCTGCATCGCGCAGACGTCGGCGATGCTGCGACCCGCGATCTTCGACGAGCGGGCGGTGTCGTTCAACCGGGTCCCGTCGCAGGCCGGACACGTCGTGAAGGTCACGGCGCGGTCGACGAACGCCCGGATGTGCGGCTGCATCGCCTCGCGGTCCTTCTGCAGGAACGATCGGCGGACCCGGTGCACGAGCCCCTCGTAGGTCATGTTGATGCCGGCGATCTTCTGCTTCGTCGGTTCGCGGTACAGGAAGTCCTGCCACTCCTGCTCGGTGAAGTCGCGGATCGGGGTGTCCCGGTCGAAGTAGCCCGACTCGGCGTACAGCCGCACGTTCCACCCGTCGGTCCCGTACCCGGGGATCGTGAGGGCGCCGTCCCCGAGCGACTTCGTGTCGTCGAACAGCTGCGTCAGGTCGATGTCGTTCACCAGCCCCCGGCCCTCGCAGTCCGCGCACATGCCGCCGAGCCGTGTGAACGAGACCTTCTGGGCCTTCGCGTCCGCACCCTTCTGCACCGTGATCGCTCCCCCGGCCGTCACGGTGGCGAGGTTGAACGAGAACGCGTTCGGCCCCCCGATGTGCGGCTGACCGAGTCGGCTGAACAGCACGCGCAGCATCGCGTTCGCGTCCGTGGCGGTGCCGACGGTGGAGCGCGGGTCGGCGCCGATGCGCTCCTGGTCGACGACGATCGCGGTGGTCAGGCCGTCGAGCAGGTCGACGTCCGGACGCGCGAGCGAGGGCATGAACCCCTGCACGAACGCGCTGTACGTCTCGTTGATCATCCGCTGCGACTCGGCGGCGACGGTGCCGAACACGAGCGAGCTCTTGCCCGAGCCGGAGACCCCGGTGAACACCGTGAGCCGCCGCTTCGGCAGGTCCACGTCGACGTCGCGCAGGTTGTTCGCGCGGGCACCGCGCACCCGGATCCGGCCGTGCCGGTCGGCAGGGTGCGCGTCGGCGCCGGTGGGGTCGTCGTCGACCGGATCGGTGTGCATGCGGGTCAGCGTACCGACGGGAGGCCCGTGGCGGGGCCGCCACGGGCCTCCCGTCCGGTCCCGGGTCGGCCGTCAGGCCGTGGTGCGGTGTTCAGGCGCCGTGACGGCGCACCAGGTCCGGCAGCTCGGCGGGTTCGAACTCCTCGTCGGTTGCGTCGAGCTCGTCGGCGGTCCACCACCGCGAGGCGAGGATGTCAACGCGCTCGTCATCGGTCCACTCGGCGTCCGACAGCTCGAAGCCGGGGGTGCGGACGACGTAGAACTCGGCGTGCCCGCGGTCGTGGTCGGCGAGGTCCCACTCGACCGTGAAGTCCCAGGACCACACCGGTTCGCCGGGTTCGTCGATGACGATCCCGGTCTCCTCGCGCAGTTCGCGGATCGCGGCGTCGCGGTGGGTCTCCCCCGGGTCGACCCCACCACCCGGCGTGATCCAGCGGTGGGCGCCGTCCGACGAGGGCGAATTCGTGTCCATCAGGAACACGCGGCCCTCGGGGTCGAGCAGCAGGATGCGGGAGGTGCGGCGCAGGCCGGGCTTGGCGGTCACCCGCCCGACGTTAGCCGACGAAGCCGCTGACGTCGCCGACCAGCTTGGTGTGGTCGGCGGGGATCGGCTCGACGGCGGCGAGGGCGATCTCGGCTGCGAACTCGGACACGCTGTAGAGCTTGCCGACCTCCTGCCGACGACCCTCGATCGCGCCGGGGTTCAGGCGGTTCAGCAGCGTCGCGGTGATCGTGCCCTCGATCATGTCGCCGGAGACGACGACGAACTCGATGCCGGCGGCCTCGAGCTGCGGGATGAGCTCACGGAGGGCGAGTTCTCCGGCGCGCTTGCTCTTGGCGACCGGGACGTACTCGTCCATCGTCTCGGCGGTCTCGACGAAGTGGGCCTGGTGGCTCGTGACGAACACCACACGGGACCCTGCGGGCATGTGCGGCACGGCGGTCTGCAGCATGTCGACCTGGGCGTCGCGGTTCAGGCGGAGCGCGTAGTCCTCGCCGACGCCGGACTCCATTCCGCCCGACGCGTTGAGCACGAGCAGGTCGATGCCGCCCCACTCCTGGACGACGGTGTCGACGAGGGCCTGCACGGAGTCGTGCTCGGTGAGGTCGGCGCCGACGGCCAGGGCGGAGCCGCCCGCCTCGACGATCTTCTCGGCGATCTGCTCCGCGCGCTTGGCCTTGTTGCGGTAGTTCACGACGACCTTCGCACCGGCCTCGGCGAGGTACCCGACGGTGTCGGCGCCGATGCCACGGGACGAACCGGTGACGACGGCGCGCTTGTCGGTGAGGGATCCGGGGGCGAGGGGGTTGCTCACAGTCGTGTTCTCCAGGTCTGGTTCCGGCCGGTCGGGCGCACCGAGCCTACCAATCGCCTGCACGACCGTCGGACGGCCCTGATATGTTGAACGGAGTTGTACCGGCTGTCGCGACGCAGCGAGCCGCCGCGCGCGACCGAGGGAGGGAGATCGCGTGAACGGAATCGATTGGATCCAGAGCACCGTCTGGATCGGCCTGGTGTTGCTCCTGGGCGTGGTCGAGATCTTCACCCTCGACTTCATCTTCATCATGCTTGCGGCGGGTGCCGCCGGCGGGTTGATCGCCGCGTTGCTCGGCGCCCCGTGGTGGCTGTCCGCCATCGTCGCCGCGGTGGCCGCCCTCGTGCTGCTGTCGCTCGTCCGACCGCGACTGCTCGTCGCGCTCGGCCGCGGTGCCGACCCGCACCGCACCAACGTCGAGGGGCTCATCGGGCTCGCCGGCACGGTCGCGGTCGCCTTCACCTCCTCCAGTCCTGGTCAGGTGCGCCTGGCCAACGGCGAGACCTGGAGCGCGCGGTTCGCCGCGGGCTCCGTCGACCGCACACCGCCACTCGGGACCCCCGTGGTCGTCGAGTCGATCGAGGGGTCGACCGCGGTCGTGCGCCTCGCAGAAAGGGCCACCTCGTGACCAGCATCTCCCCGGGGACGATCGCACTGCTCGTGCTCGTCCTCGTCGTCGTCATCTTCGTGATCGTCGTCCTGGCGAAGGCGATCCGGATCGTCCCGCAGGCCACCGCGGGCGTCGTCGAACGACTCGGCAAGTACCACAAGACCCTCAACCCGGGCTTGAACCTTCTCGTCCCGTTCATCGACCGCCTGCGGCCGCTGCTCGACATGCGTGAGCAGGTCGTCTCGTTCCCGCCGCAGCCCGTGATCACCGAGGACAACCTCGTGGTCTCGATCGACACGGTCGTCTACTTCCAGGTGACCGACGCCCGCGCCGCGACGTACGAGATCGCGAACTACCTCGGCGCCGTCGAGCAGCTCACCACCACCACGCTCCGCAACGTCGTCGGTGGCCTGAACCTCGAAGAGGCACTGACCAGCCGCGACAACATCAACGGCCAGCTCCGCGTCGTCCTCGACGAAGCCACGGGCAAGTGGGGCATCCGCGTCGGCCGAGTCGAGCTCAAGGCGATCGAGCCGCCCGTGTCCATCCAGGACGCGATGGAGCAGCAGCTCCGTGCCGAGCGCAGCCGACGTGCCGCGATCCTCCAGGCCGAGGGCACCAAGCAGTCCCAGATCCTCGAGGCCGAGGGACAGCGACAGGCAGCGATCCTGGCCGCCGAGGGTGACGCCAAGGCACAGGTACTCCGTGCCGAGGGTGAAGCCCAGGCCATCGCGACCGTGTTCGAGGCCATCCACACCGGCGACCCCGACGAGAAGCTGCTGTCCTACCAGTACCTGCAGACCCTGCCGAAGATCGCCGAGGGCACGTCGAACAAGCTCTGGATGATCCCGAGCGAGTTCACCGAGGCACTGTCCGGCATCGCGAAGGGCTTCAGCGCCAGCCGTGGTGGCGGCGCCGGTCCGGTCGCCGGCGGTGCTGGAGGCACGGACTTCCTGTCCCGCATCTCGAAGCTCGCGAACGAGAGCCTGGCGAACACCGCAGCCGCGGACACCACGATGCCGAGGGCAGACGCCACCGCCGCGGACATCGTTCCCGAGTCCGACCTCGACGCACGTCTGGCCGAGTCGAACCGCAGTGTCGACGCGCACCTCGCGGCCGCCGACGACGCGACCGCCGAGCAGGTCGGGGACACTCCGCCCACGCCGGGCGACGACGCCTCCGGTCACCGGACCAGCGACGGCTCCGGTCGGCGCTGACACCGCACGCACACGAACGACGACGCCCGCCCCGGGGAACCGGGGCGGGCGTCGTCGTGTGGTCGGTGGTATCAGGCGCCGCGTCGTGCGCGGAGGACCTGCAGGCGCTCTTCGAGGAGCTCCTCGAGTTCCTCGCGCGAGCGGCGTTCGAGCAGCATGTCCCAGTGGGTGCGGGGTGCCTTCACGTCCTCTTCGGCGACCTCGACGGGGATCCCGTCGTCGCCGAGCAGGCGGCCCTCGCGACCGGAGCGCGGCTCCGACCAGGTCTGGGGGACGTCCGCATCGGCCGAGAAGACGATGTCGAACGTCTCACCCGAATCCGTCTGGTAGACCGCGCGCTTGCGATCTGAGAGCTCGACGCCCTCTTCGCTCTGGAGACTCTGACTCCCGAGCCGCATGCCGCGGAGACTCCGATCAGCCATGTGTGTGCTCCTCTCGCTCGTCTGCCCTCCACAACACTGTCCCACGCCCCATCAATCCCGTACCGGCGCATTCACAGTCCGTTCCCAGTGGCTGGGCGCGGCGTGCCCGATCAGGAGCGGGTGCGACGGCCCCAGGGCGCGCAGGCGAGGAGCACGAGGAGCCCCCCGAGGGAGAGCAGGAGCGTGATCGAGCCGGACAGGATCGACGCCGGGGTGGTGGATGTGCCGAGCGGTACGTCGGTCACCATCGACGTCGCGGTGTACTCCGGCACCCGGTCGATCGTGCGTCCGCTCGGGTCGATGACCTGCGACGCTCCGACGGTCGAGATGTTCACGAGCGACCGACCGGTCTCGATGGCCCGCATCCGCGCGATCTCGAGCTGCTGCAGGTTCTCGTCGGTGCCCGAGAAGTCGGCGTTGTTCGTCTGCGCGAGGATCACCTGCGCTCCCCCGCGCACCATGTCGGCGGTCAGCCCGTCGTCGACGATGTCGAAGCAGATCGAGATGCCGGCACGGATGCCCGCGACGGAGAGCACGTTCGGCTTCGTCCCCGGCGTGTAGTCGCGCTGCAGCAGACCGATCAGCGACGGCGCGAGCTTGGAGAAGAACCAGCGGTCGGGCACGTACTCGCCGAACGGCACCGGGCGCTTCTTGTCGTAGGACGACTGCCAGCCGTCGGCGGTCCACACGAACGACGTGTTGTGCAGCACCCCCGAGGGGGTCTGCGTGATGGCACCCGCGACGATCGGGGCGTCGAGCGAGTCGACCACCGAGTCGAGGGCGGAGGCGATGACCGGCTGCTGCCGCGGGTCGTACTCCGCACCTGCCTCGGGCCACACGACCAGGTCCACACCCTTCGCGTCCACGTCCGTCGCCGCGACCTGCGCCGCCAGGACGTCGCCGGGCTCCGCACGGTCGAAGTACCCTGCGGGACCGTTGCCCTGCACCGCCTCGACCCGGATCGTGCCGCTCGTCGCCGTCGGCCACGCCGGCACGGCCAGGACCGCCGCGACGAGCAGACCCGCCGTGGCCACCCGCACGGGCAGCCGGAGCGTCACGCCCGGCACGCGGGGTGCCACGAGCGCGAGCGACACCACGACCGCGACGCAGTACACGACGATGAACGTCAGCCCGAGGACGCCGACGTACGCGGCCAGGTGCGTGAACGGCCCCTGCGACTGCGACAGGCCGACGCGCCCCCAGGCGAAACCGCCGTACGGCCAGCTCCCCGAGAACCACTCGCGTCCGGTCCAGAGTGCGGCGACGACGGCCGGGAGGCCCCACACGCGTCCGGCGGTCGAGGGCAGGACGCGTGCGACCCAGCGGTACGCCAGGGCGATCGCGACGCTGCCGAGCGCGAAGAACGCGGCTTCGAGCAGGGCGAGTGCGAACCACGGGACCGGGCCCAGGTAACGACCGGCCCACGAGATGGCCGGGATCCAGAACGCCGCGCCGGCGAGGTAACCGATCCACGCCGCACGCGGCGCCCGCTGCCCCATCACCGCGAGCAGCATGCAGGCGAGTGCCGGGTAGGCGAGGAACCACCACCCGGGCGACGGGAACGCGAGGGCGAAGAGGATCCCGCCGATGACGGCCAACGGCAGCGCGGTGCCCAGCGGCAACGCGGCGAACGGACCGGTCGCGACCGCCCCGCGGCCGACGGGAGCGGGCAGCCCGCGCACACTGGTCTCCGGAACCCGCACCGGGCCTCCTGTCAGACCGCCGCGTAGGCGACGATGCCGCGGCGAACCGCGTCCGTCGCCCGTCGGGCGGTCTGGGCGAGTTCGTCGTCGCCGGCGTTCCGGATCTGGTCGAGCAGGTCGATGACCTGCTTCGACCAGCGCACGAAGTCGCCGGCCGGCAGGTCGAGGGTGCGGAGGACGTCGTCGAGGGCGGAACCCGAGGCCCAGCGGAACATGCCGACGGCCATCGCCGGGGTCGGGGGCTGCGAACCGGCCAGGCGCGCCGCCCGCTCGATGTCGTCGAGGCGCGACCAGATCGTCAGTGTCTCGTCGAGCGCAGGGCGGAACGCACCGCGGGGCAGGGCGTGCTCCGTGCCGGGCGCGTCCTCGCGGCGGGGCTGGTAGATGATCGTCGCGGCCATGGCAGCGAGTTGCGCGGGGGTGAGGTCCTTCCAGACCCCCGCCTCGAGGCACTCGGCGACGAGCAGGTCGCGGTCGCCGTAGATGCGCTGCAGGCGACGGCCACCGGGGGCCACCGTGGCTTCGCCGTTGCCGGCGTCCACCAGGTAGCCGAGCTCGAGCAGGACCTCGGTGACACGGTCGAACGTCGTGGCGACGGCGCCCGTGCGGGACCTGATCTGCTGGACGAGCTTGTCGTTGGCGCGCTTGAGCTTCCACCAGCGCTCGGACCAGCGGGCGTGTGCCTCGCGTTCCGGGCAGGCGTGGCAGGGGTGGCGCTGCAGCTGGCGGCGGACCGCCGTGATCGCGGCCTGGCGTTCCTGGCGGGCGCCGTGTGACGCCTCGCGGCCGCCGGGCACGTTCGTGCGCTCGAGGTCGGAGAGCTCACGACGGAGCGCCGAGTACTCGGTGAAGTCGCCGAGGTGGCACTGCATCGCCTCGCGGTAGCCGTCGAGCGACTCCTGCTGCGAGCGGACCTTGCGGGCGAGGTCGACCACCGACCGGTCGGCCTGGAACTGGGCGAACGACGTCTCGAGGACCTCGCGCGTGCGCTGCCGGCCGAACTGGTCGATCAGGTTGACGGCCATGTTGTAGGTCGGCTTGAACGACGAGTTGAGCGGGTACGTGCGGCGGCTGGCCAGCGACGCGACGGCCTGCGGGTCGAGTCCGTCGGTCCACTGGATGACCGAGTGCCCCTCGACGTCGATGCCACGACGACCGGCACGACCGGTGAGCTGCGTGTACTCCCCCGGGGTGATCGGCACACGGGCTTCGCCGTTGAACTTCTCGAGCTTCTCGAGCACGACGGTGCGCGCCGGCATGTTCACGCCGAGCGCCAGGGTCTCGGTGGCGAACACGACCTTCAGGAGCTTGCGCTGGAAGAGGTTCTCGACGACCTCCTTGAAGGCGGGGAGCAGGCCGGCGTGGTGCGCCGCGACCCCGCGCTCGAGCCCTTCGAGCCACTCCCAGTAGCCGAGGACGGCCAGGTCTTCGTCGAGCAGGGTGCGGCAGTGGTACTCCGCCGTCTCGCGGATCTCGTTGCGCTCCTGCACCGTCGTCAGGGACAGGCCCGAGCGCAGGACGTTGCGGACGCCCTGGTCGCAGCCGTTGCGGCTGAACACGAAGAAGATCGCGGGCAGGAGCATCCGCTCGTCGAGCATGTGCGCGATCTGTTCGCGGTGCACCTTCTCGGTGCGGGGCCCGCGACGCTCGGGGTAGCCACCACGACCGCGCCGGCCGCGGTGGCCGCCGCCGTTCCGCTCGCTCCGCGAACCGCCACCGACCATGCGGAGCAGTTCCGGGTTCACGCGGTTCGTCGCCGCGGCACCGCTCGAGTCGAACAGGTCGACCATCTTCGAACCGACCAGGACGTGCTGCTCGAGCGGCACCGGGCGGTCTTCGGAGACGATGACGTCGGTGTCGCCGCGGACGGTCTGCAGCCAGTCGCCGAACTCCTCGGCGTTGGACACCGTGGCGCTGAGCGAGACCAGGCGGACCTCGGTCGGGAGGTGCAGGATGACCTCTTCCCAGACGGCACCGCGGAACCGGTCGGCGAGGTAGTGCACCTCGTCGAGGACCACCCAGGCGAGGTCGTCGAGCAGGTCCGAGTCGGCGTAGATCATGTTCCGGAGCACCTCGGTCGTCATCACGACGACGCGGGCGCGGGGGTTCACGTTGGTGTCGCCGGTGAGCAGCCCGACCTCGGACTCGCCGTAGACGTCGACGAGTTCGGCGTACTTCTGGTTGCTCAGTGCCTTCATCGGCGTCGTGTAGAAGACCTTCGCCGTCGGCTGGCGCATGGCGAGCCAGATGGCGAACTCGGCCACGATGGTCTTGCCGGCTCCGGTCGGGGCGGCGACCAGGACGCTGCGGCCCTGGTCGAGCGAGTCGCAGGCGGCGAACTGGAACGGGTCGAGATCGAACCGCAGGTCCGTCCGGAAGAGCTCGAGGTTGCGCGACCGGTTGCGCACCTTGGCCGCGGCGAACCGCTCGGCCGCACTCGTGCCACTCACAGGTCGTACTCCTCGTCGAGCTTCGCCTGGCGCTTGGCCAGACGGCGGTCGTGGATCCACGCGATGAAGCAGGCCGCGACGTACAGCACGGTCATCGGGATGGCCAGCAGGAACATCGAGATGACGTCGGCACTCGGCGTGACGATGGCGCAGAACACCAGGATGCAGAGGATCGCGACGCGCCAGCTCTTGATGATCGCGGAGGCCGACAGCACCCCGACGAAGTTCAGCAGGACGATGAACACCGGCAGCACGAAGGCGATGCCCACCGCGACGATGAGCTTGATGACGAAGTCGTAGTACGCCTTCGCATCGACGATCGAGGTGTCCTGGCTCGACACGAAGCTGCCGAGGATGCCGACCACGTGCGGCAGGATGTACCACCCGAAGTAGCACCCGGCGAAGAACAGCGGGATCGCGGTGCCGAGGAAGCCCCAGACGTACTGCCGCTCGCGCCGGACGAGCGCGGGCACGATGAACGCCCAGATCTGGTACAGCCAGACCGGGCTGGCGATGACGACGCCGATGGTGATCGCGATCTGCAGCTTGAGGTCGAACGCCCCGGTGATCATCGGGAAGTTCAGCTCGGCCGTGTGTCCGCCGACCTTGGCGAGCTCGGTCACCGGTGCCCGGAGCGCGTCGAGCACCCACGGGGTGAGGAACCAGCCGCCGATTGCACCGACGACGATCGCCACGACTGCGCGGAAGAGACGGTTGCGCAGCTCGATGAGGTGCTGCCCGAGCGACATGCGGCCTTCGGCGTCGGTCTTCTGGCGCCCCTGCCGCTTCGCTCGCCCGCGCGCGGTCGTCGAAGCCATGTGCTCGATCTTACGGGGTCGGGACCGACAGTCCGCCGGGGGTCGGTGCGGCCGCGTGGCGGGTGGGTGGCGGGCGGGCGTGTGGTAGGCAGCGCGTGGCGAGCGGGATCGGGTGTACCTGGCGAGCAGGTGGGTGGCGGGCGAGATCGGGCGTACCTGGCGAGACCGGGCGTACCGGGTCGGAAGATCGCATCAGGTACGCCCGGAACGACCAGGTACCCAAGGTTCACCGCGCGAGGTCGGGCGTACCGAGCGAGATCGGGCGTACCTGGGGGATCGGGCGTACCTGGCGAGATCGGGCATACCTGGTCGGAGCAACACACCAGGTACGCCCGGAACAACCAGGTACTCGAGCTTCACCGTGCGGGATCGGGCGTGCCGTGCGGGATCAGGCATACCTGGCGAGATCGGGCGTACCTATCGAGATCGGGCGTACCTGGCGAGACCGGGCATACCTGGTCGTAAGAACACACCAGGTACGCCCGGAACGACCAGGTACACGAAGTCCACCGTGCAGGATCGGGCGTACCCGGTCGGAACGTGCAGCGCTCGAACGGGCCGCAGCGGCAGACGTCAGCCCGCGGCGAGGGCCGCGGCCGCGAAGTCGCGCACGGCGTCACGGGCCGCGGGCGGGTCCAGCACCACGGCACGACCGGGCAACCCGGCAACGAGCCGGACCACGCCGTCGAACCCGTGCGACGCCGCGAGCCGGATGCGCACACGACCGTCGGAGTCGGGCGCGTCGGCCGTGTCGGACAGGAAGTCGGCGACCAGGGGCAGCGACGTCGAGTCGAGTTCCACCGTGACGATGACGTCGTCGGCGGCCTGCTGGAACAGCGTGTCCGGGATGACGACCTGGTCGATGGTCTTCTCGGCCGCGCGGTCGTCGACCCGGGCCTCGGACATGCGATCGAGCCGGAACGTCCGGAGCGCCTGCCGATCGAGGTCCCACGCGCGCAGGTACCAGTCGGTGTCGATGGACTCGACCCGGAGCGGGTCGACCCGTCGGGTGCCGCCTTGGGTGCGCGGTCCGGCGTACTCGAAAACCAGGCCGCGGCCGTCGGACATCGCCCGCCGGATGGTGGCGAGGGCGACGTCGTGCAGGTCCTGCCCGACGGCGACGGTCGACGCCGCTCCCCCGGCTCCGCGGGAGAGCTTGGCCATCAGCGCGCGGATGGCGTCACGGTCGGCGGCCTCGGGCAGCGCGGACAGGTACTGCAGACCGGCGATGAGCGCCGACGCCTCACGAGCCGACAGCCGCGGTGAGTCGTCGATCGCCACGAGGTTGGTCAGCACGATCATGTCGTTCTGGTCGAAGTCGTCCCAGGCGATGTCGAACAGGTCGCCGTGCTGGTACTGCATCGTCTCGCCGGGAACCCCGGACACCGCGATGAGTTCGACGGCACGCCGGATGCGGGCCTCGGGCACACCGAAGTGCCGAGCCGCCTCGGCCACCGAGACCCGCTCGCGGTCGATCAGGTACGGCACCAGGGCGAGCAGGAACGCGAGCTTGTCCTGCGCCTGCAGGGGTTGGGCGTCAGCCACGAACGGGGTCCTCTCCGGGGGCTGCTGCAGGGTCGTCGTCGGTGTGGTCGCGCACGAGTGCACGGAGGCGCTCCTCGACCCGTGCCCGCAGGTCGTCGGGCTCGAGCACCCGGACCTCGGGCCCGAAGGCGGCGAGTTCCTCGGCGAGGATCTGCGGGTCGACGTGGTGCAGCACGAGCGCGCCGTCGGCGTCGGTCTCGGTGTCGCGGCGACGGGTCAGTCGGCGTTCGGCGTCGGAACCCGGCGTCACGGCGATGCGCGCAGTGCGCTCGGCCCAGATCCGCTCGAGCTCGGCGAGGGTGCGCTCCCCCGCGCCGACGGGAGCGGTGTGCTGCCCGACCTCGTACTGGGTGACGGGTCCGACGATGCGGGCCAGCAGGTAGTTCTTGTCCGAGTCCGTCGCGAACTCGTGGGCGGCGAGCATCCACCGGCCGCCGTGCTGCACCAGGGCGAGTGGAGCCACTTCGCGCCGACGGGCGTCGTGCTGCCCCGGGGTGATGTAGTCGAAGCGAACTGCGGCGCCGCGATCGAGCGCGGAACGGAGCGGCTCGAAGGACGCATCCCGAGCCCGGAGCCGCGGGGCGTACGCATCGACCCCGAGCTGCAGGGCACCGTCGTCGTCCTCGGCGCCGGCCGAGCGGACCTTCAGCAGGCCACGGCGGGAGTCGGCGGACAGTGCGCCTTCGCGCCAGGCCATCGCGGCCAGGGACAGCAGCGCGGATTCGTCCGGGGTGAAGCGGACGTCGACGGGCAGGTCGTACTCACCCTTCGGGATCCGGTACCGGAGCGTCTGGTTGTTGCCCGCGGCACCCGGGGTCTCGATGGTCTCGAGGGGGATGCCGAGCTCGCGGACGTCGTCCTTGTCGCGTTCGAACTGGCGCTCGAGCGAGGCGTTGTCGCCACCGGTCGAGAACCGCTGCCGGTACCCCTGCACGTTGGCCAGGATCTCGGCCTTGGTCAGCCCGGACTCCGTCGAGAGCAGCGCGAGCACGAGGCTGAACAGCCGCTCCTCGGCGGGCACACGGGGCACACGGGTCGCTGGCACGAGCCGATCCTACGGCAGCGCGGGTGCACCGGAGTGCACCCGCGCCGCGGTCCGTGGACGGTCGGACCGGGTCAGTTCGAGATCGCCCCGAGGACGTCGATCACGTACGCGTACGCGGTCCCCTGCTGGTTGACGATGGCCAGGACCTGGTCGCCGACGTGGTGCCCGACGATGGCGGTCCGGACACCCTCGTCGACCTGGCCCTTGGTGAGCGGGATGGCCTGCGCGCCCGATCCGTCGGTCCAGCTGGAGCCGGCGACGGACGGGTCGGCACCCCAGGTGACGGCGGTGTACTTGATGACCGCAGTGTCCTTCGCGGTGAGTTCGCGACCGTCGCCCTTGCGGAGCAGGTGCGTCTCGTTCGACTTCGGCGCGCTCCACGACGGGATCGTGATGCCGGGAGCGCCGGAGGGTGCGAGCACCACGGCCGGCATCTTGTCGCCGGCGAGCTGCGGGGTGCCGGTGGCACGGGCGTCGAACGCGCGCTTGACGTCGATGACGGCGATGACGGCGTCCTCGGTCTTCTTCGACGACGAGCTGCCAGCGGTGCCGCCGGTGCTGCTCAGGGCGCTCTTCGGCAGGGCCACCGCCAGGCGGTCGCCGACGCGGGCGCACTGCAGCGAGGCGCCGAGGGCCCCGTAGTTGCTCGCACCGGCGGTGATCGGTGCCGTCTGGCCCGAGTAGCCGCTCGTCTGGGCGACCTGCCCCGTGGAGCCGTCGACCAGGGTGTACTCGACCAGGACGGGGGTGCCGTCGTCGATCGTGCGACCGGAACCCTGCTGCAGCACGGACACCTGGGTGCCCTTGGTGGTCAGGCCCTTCGGCACGTTGACCTTCGGCTCCGAGCCGAACTTGCCGGTGGCGGTCACCGCTTCGGACGCGGCGCCGGGAGCGGCACAGCTCGAGGGCGTGGTGCCGGCACCGTTCGAGGCGCAGGCGGTGAGGGACACCGCGAGACCGATGGTGACCAGGAGTGCGGGGATGGTGCGCACGGACCCTCTTTCCGTTCGATGCAGGACGGGCACGCCGTCAGCCTACCGTTCGTCCTCGACGGCCCCGGACGGAGCCGCAGCGGCATCCGACGGAGCCGCAGTGGCATCCGACGAAGCCACAGCGCCCTCGGACGGCGCCGCAGCACCCTCCGCCGCCGACGACGCCTCGGCCGCGGCGACCTTGCGCGCCTGCGCCGCCGACTGCCGGGCCACCTTGCGGAGCTTCTTGTCGCTCGTCGCCCGCTCGCCCACGGCACCGGGGGTCCAGGCCTCGATGTCCTCGTCCGAGAACTCCGCCTTGCCCGCGCGGCGCTTCAGGTTCGGCAGCACGGTGCCGTCGGCCAGGCGTCGTGCCGTGATGAGGAATCCGGTGTGCCCGACCATGCGGTGGTCCGGGCGGACGGCGAGGCCCTCGACGTGCCAGGTGCGCACCAGGGTCTCGCTCGGCATCGGGTCGGTGAAGCGCCCGGTGTCGCGCAGGGCCTCGGCCGTGCGGGACAGCTGCGTGACGGTCGCGACGTAGCAGACGATGAGTCCGCCGGGCACGAGGGCGTCGGCCGCGGCGTCCACGCACTCCCACGGCGCGAGCATGTCGAGTACGACTCGGTCGATGCTCTGCGGCTCGGTTGCGTCGGGCAGCGACTCGACCAGGTCACCGACGGTGACGGACCAGTTGTCCGGGACTGCGCCGAGGAAGGTGCCGACGTTGCCCTTCGCGATCGCCGCGAACTCCTCGCGGCGCTCGAACGACTGCAGCTGCCCGGTCGGGCCGATCGCGCGGAGCAGGAACAGCGACAGCGCCCCCGAGCCGACGCCGGCCTCGACCACGCGGGCCCCGGGGAAGACGTCCGCGAAGGCCACGATCTGCGCCGCGTCCTTCGGGTAGACGATCGCGGCGCCACGCGGCATCGACATCACGTAGTCGTTGAGCAGCGGACGGAGCGCGAGGTACTCGTCACCGGTGCTCGCCCGGATGACGGAGCCGTCGGGCTGGCCGATGACGTCGTCGTGCCGCAGCACCCCGCGGTGCGTGTGGTACTCACCCGCGGTCTCGAGCGACAGCGTCGTGAGCTTGCCCTTCGGACCGGTCAGCTGCACGCGGTCGCCGGCCCGGAACGGGCCGCGCGGCGGCGTGTGCGGTGCGCCGCCCGCGGTGTGCGGGAGGGCTGCGGTCGGATCCGCGGTCGGACTGGAGGCGCTGCTCGCGTCCGCCTCGTCGCGTGCGTCGTCGGTGTGGCTCATCGGGTGACCCCTTCGGTGTCCGCAGCGTGCGCCGGGTCCGGCACCGCGCCTCCAGAGTGCGCAGCCCGTGCGGCCAGTGCCGGCGTCGTCAACTCGACCAGACGGTCGACGTCGACGCCCGCCAGGGTGGTCAGGTGCACGTCGCCGCCGGCGATCTCGGACAGCGGGACGATGTGTTCGACGGCGACCGTGACGGCGCCGGAGGCGACGGCCGACGCGACACCGGTGGCGGAGTCCTCGATCGCGACGCACGCGGTGGGCTCGACGCCGAGCTGCGCCGCGGCGGACAGGTACGCGTCCGGGAACGGCTTCGGGCGGTCGACGTCGTCGCCGGCCACGACGACGCGGAAGCCGCGCTCGCCCAGGGCCTCGGCGGCGACGAGCGCCATCTTGCGACGGGACATCGTGACCAGGGCAGTCGGGATGCCGCGGGCGTGGAGCTCCTCGACGAGCTCGCGGGCGCCCGGACGCCAGGGCAGTTCACCGGCGCGCAGGTGCTCCATCACGTAGTCGGTCATCCACTGGATGATCTCCTCGACCTCCATGTCGACGCCCTTGGCGCGCAGGAGCTCACCGGAGCGCTCGAGGCCGGACCCGACCAGGGACAGGCCGTCCTCGTGGGTCCACTCGGCGCCGTAGCGGTTCGTCAGGTCGACCTGGGACCGCTGCCAGATCGGCTCGGTGTCGATGATCGTGCCGTCCATGTCCCACAGCACGGCTGCGGGCGGGACGGGGGCAGGAGGATGCGCGGTCACGGGCGACGAGTCTACCGGGGCCGTTCCGCTGGGCGCGGACGCGCGCGTGCGCCGACACCCCCTGGGCCTACAGTGGATGCCTGAATCGTGTCCGGCCGGGGGCATCGCTCCCGCCCCGCTCCGCTCCACCACCAGGAGGTCCGCTCCGTGCCACAGCACTCCCCCTTCAGCGACGGTCGCTTGCTCGTCGTCGCCTTCGAGGGCTGGAACGACGCCGGCGAGGCCGCGAGCGGTCTGGCGCGTCGCATCGTCGAGTCGCTCGGCCTCGACGAGTTGCGTGAGCTCGACGGTGAGCGGTACGTCGACTACCAGTTCAACCGGCCCACCGTCGGCACCGACGACAACGGCGACCGCGGTGTGCAGTGGCCCCGGATCGTGCTGCACGGCCCCGGTGCCGAGGGCCGTCCGGTCATCGGCGCCACCGGCTCCCCCACCGACCGTGACGTCTTCGTCCTCGTCGGCCCGGAACCCTCGCGCACCTGGCGGGGCTTCTGCTCGGAGATCATCGACCTGGCGGACGTCTACTCGATCGACGCCGTCGTCTTCGTCGGTGCGATGCTCGCCGACGTCCCGCACACCCGGCCGATCTCGGTGTTCGTGTCGAGCGAGAACGCCGGTGTCCGCGCCGCCTTCGACGTCGACAAGTCCTCGTACGAGGGCCCGACGGGCATCCTCGGGGTCCTCGCCGACGCGATGGACAAGGCCGGGCTGACCACGTTGTCCCTGTGGGCCTCGGTGCCGCACTACGTGCACAACTCGCCCTCGCCCAAGGCCACGCTCTCGCTGCTCGACAAGATCGAGGAGCTCACGGACGTCACGGTGCCGCGCGGCTCGCTGCTCGACGACGCCACCGAGTGGGAAGAGGGCATCGACGCCCTCGCCGCCGACGACGAGGACATGGCGTCCTACATCGGGCAGCTCGAGCAGGCGCGCGACACCGTCGACTCCCCCGAGGCCTCGGGAGACGCCATCGCGCAGGAGTTCGAGCAGTACCTCCGTCGCCGCGAGCGCAAGGACGGCAAGGACGGCGGCACCGCCGGTGGCGAGGGGCCGTGGCGGCCCCAGCAGTAGCCGTCACCCGCTGACGGACAGGAGGCACGGTGCCGGCTGGCACCGTGCCTCCTGTCCGTCTGGGGCGTGCGGCGAGTGGTCACGAACTGTCGGCTGCGGCCCGCGTCGGCGACAGTTCCTGACCCCTCGGCGGCGCGCACGCGCCGTGTCGCGACCACACGGCGAACGGGAGGCGCGTGTCGGCCTCGCCACGCGCCTCCCGTCCGGCGACCGCGAACCGTCACGACACCCCGCTCACGTCCGGCGAGTGGTCGCAAACTGTCGGCTGCGGCCCGCCCGGGCGACAGTTCCTGACCCCTCGGTGGCACGCACGCGACGTGTCGCGACCACTCACCGCGCGGTCACGACACCCCGCTCACGTCCGGCGAGTGGTCACGAACTGTCGGTTGCGGCCCGCCCGGGCGACAGTTCCTGCCCCCTCGGCAGCGCGCACCCGACGTGTCGCGACCACTCCGCGGACGGGAGGCACGGGGCAGGGCCGCCACGGGCCTCCCGCCCGGCGGCCGCGAACGGTCACGACACCCCGCTCACCTCCGGCGAGCGGTCGCGAACTGTCGGCTGCGGCCCACCTCGGCGACAGTTCCCGACTCCTCGGCGACGCGCACGCGACGTGTCGCGACCACTCGCCGCGCGGTCACGACACCCCGCTCACGTCCGCGAGTGGTCGCAAACTGTCGGCTGCGGCCCGCCCGGGCGACAGTTCCTGACCCCTCGGTGGCTCGCACGCGACGTGTCGCGACCACACGGCGGACGGGAGGCGCGTGTCGGCCTCGCCACGGGCCTCCCGTCCGGCGGCCGCGAACGGTCACGACACCCCGCTCACGTCCGGCGAGTGGTCGCGAACTGTCGGCTGCGGCCCGCCCGGGCGACAGTTCCTGACCCCTCGGCGGGGCGCACGCGACGCGTCGCGCCCGCCGAGGTCAGGCCAGCCGGATGCCGAGCAGCGCGTCGATCAAGTCGATGAGCTCCGGCGTGCACGCCGTGCCACCGGCGATCGCCGTGTCGACCGCGGCGACGGCACCGGGGGTGTCGAGGTCGTCGGAGACCCGCGCGCGGATGCGTGCCGCGACGTCCGCTGCGTCGTCGGCGTGCCCGGCGGAGGCTCCCGAGGCCCAGGCGTCCCAGCCGGCGAGCCGCGTCTGGGCGCTCGTCAGCTCGGTGTCGAACCACTCCCAGTCGTCGGAGTACTTGTGCGACAGCAGTGCGAGCCGGATGGCACGGGGGTCGGCGCCGTCGTCGAGCAGCCCGCGCACGGTGACGAGGTTGCCGAGCGACTTCGAGATCTTCGTGCCCTGGTAAGCGATCATCCCGGTGTGCACGAACGCGTTCGCGAGGGGCTGGTGCGCGAGGGCAGCAGCGTGCCCGGCGGTCATCTCGTGGTGCGGGAAGACGAGGTCGCTCCCGCCGCCCTGCACGCTGATCGGCAGCCCGAGGCGGTCACCGGCGATGACGCTGCACTCGATGTGCCAGCCGGGGCGACCGGGGCCGATCTCGGTGTCCCAGGCCGGCTCGCCGTCACGCGCGGCGCGCCACAGCAGCGGGTCGAGCGGGTCGCGCTTGCCCGGACGATCCGGGTCGCCGCCGCGTTCGGCTGCGAGGGCGAGCATCGTCTCGCGGTCCAGGCCGCTCTCGTCACCGAGGGTCCATGCGTCGGTCGGGCGGTTCACGTCGAAGTACAGGTCGTCGCCCTCGGCGCCGTCGGTCGGGACCTCGTATGCGTAGCCGGACTCCTGCAGGAACGAGACCGCCTCGGCGACGCGCTCGACCTCGTCGGTGACGGCCACGAAGTCGTCCGGCGGCAGGATCCGGAGCGACTCCATGTCGCGGCGGAACAGGTCGACCTGCTCAGCCGCCAGGGCACGCCAGTCGACGCCGTCGCGGGCGGCACGCTCGAGCAGCGGGTCGTCCACGTCGGTGACGTTCTGCGCGTACTCGACGTCGAGCCCCGCGTCACGCCAGGCACGGCCGAGCGTGTCGAACGCCAGGTAGGTCGCCGCGTGGCCGAGGTGCGTGGCGTCGTACGGCGTGATCCCACAGACGTACAGCGCGGCACGGTCCTCGTCGCGGGCGGGGTCCACCGGCTTGCCCGTTGCGGTGTCGTGGACGACCGGTCGGGGCGCGGCGCCGGGGACGTCGGGGACGGATGGGGCCTGCCAGGCCCTCACGGCTGGATCACTCCGAGCGACAACAACACGATGAGCACGATACCGAGTGCGATCCGGTAAACGACGAAGGGCATGAAGCTGCGCTTGCTGATGTAGTTCATGAACGCCGCGATCACGACGAACCCGACCACGAACGCGACGACGGTCGCGATGAGCGTGTCGGCGAGTCCGAACGGCGAGCCGTGGTCGCCGAGGCTCGTCGCGGCCTCGTAGAACCCGGACAGGAACACCGCCGGGATCGCCAGCAGGAACGCGAAGCGCGCGGCCGCCGGGCGGGTGTACCCGAGGGCGAGGCCCATCGACACCGTCGCACCGGAACGGGACACACCGGGCACCAGGGCGAGCATCTGCGCCAGCCCGATGAGCAGACCACCGCGGAACGTCATCTGCTCGATCCGGCGCTCCTTGCGGCCGACACGGTCGAGCACCCCGAGCACGACACCGAACACGATGAGGACGATCGCGACGATCCAGAGGGACCGGAACGTGGTCTCGATCGAGTCCTTGAGCAGGAGCCCGGCGACCCCGATCGGGATCGTGCCGAGGATCACCAGCCAGCCGAGCCGGACGTCGGGGTCGCCCCTCGGCACGTCACGCTTGACCACCGACCGGAACCACCGCCCGATGATCCGGGTGATGTCCTTCCAGAAGTAGATGAGCACCGCGGTCTCGGTGCCGAGCTGCGTCACGGCGGTGAAGGCCGCACCGGGGTCCTTCGCGTCGGGCAGGAAGAGCCCCACGATGCGCAGGTGCGCGCTGGAGGACACGGGCAGGAACTCGGTGAGCCCCTGGACGAAGCCGAGGAAGATCGCCTCGAGGATGTGCATCGCACGGGCCTTTCGGGGGGAGGTCGGTCAGGGCACCGCCACGACGGCGACCATGAACAATATCAGTACGTGGCGAGCAGGTCGCCCAGCACCCGCCGACCGAACGCCAGCGAGTCGAGCGGCACCCGCTCGTCCACGCCGTGGAACATCGCGGGGAAGTCGACACCGGCCGGAAGCTGCAGCGGCACGAACCCGTACCCCGCGATGCCGAGCGTCGAGAGCGCCTTGTTGTCGGTGCCGCCGGACAGCAGGTACGGCAGGACCGGTGCGCCCGGGTCGTGCCGGCCGAGGACGTCGCGGACGGCGTCGACCAGCGGGCCGCCGAAGTCCTGCTCGAGGCCGATGTCGCGGAACGACATGACCACCTCGACGTCGGGTCCGGCGAGCTCCCGCACCCGCTCGAGCACGGACTCCTCGTCACCCGGCAGGCAGCGGATGTCCACCAGGGCCTCGGCGGTGTCGGGGATGACGTTGTGCTTGTAGCCGGCCGTCAGCACCGTCGGGTTCGACGTGGTGTGCAGCGCGGCGTGGATGAACCGCGACGCCGAGCCGGTGGCCAGCGCGACCTCGTCCGGGCCGGTCACCGTCGGGTCGACCCCGAGGAACCGCGCCACCTCGGCCACCATCGCGTCCGTCGTGGCCGAGAGCCGGACGGGCCACTCCTCGCTGCCGATCCGGGCGACCGCCGCCGCGAGCTTCGTGACGGCGTTGTCGCGGATCACGTGCGAGCCGTGGGCAGCGGTGCCGCGCGCGATCAGCTTCACCCACATGAGCGCCTTCTCGCCGGTCTGCAACAGGTAGGCGCGACGGTCACCGAGCGTGATCGAGTACCCGCCGACCTCGCTGATCGCCGCCGACGCCCCCGCGAAGACCTCCGGGTGCTGGTCGACCACGTGGTGGGACCCCAGGACTCCCCCGGCCTCTTCGTCGGCGAAGTACGCGATCACCAGGTCACGCTCCGGCGCACCGTGCTGCTCGATGACGTCGGCCAGCGACGTGAGCATCATCGCGTCCATGTTCTTCATGTCGACGGCGCCCCGACCCCACAGCGACCCGTCCTTGACCACGCCACCGAACGGGTCCACCGACCAGTTCGCCGGATCCGCCGGCACCACGTCGAGGTGCCCGTGCACCACGAGCGCCGGCTTGTCACGGTTCCGACCGGGCACCCGCGCCACGACGCTCACCCGGTCCGGCTCGGACTCGAACAACTGCGGCTCGAGACCCAGCGCGCGGAGCTTGTCCTCGACGTAGTGGGCTGCCTCGGTCTCCCCACGGGACTTCCCCTCGCCCCAGTTCGTCGTGTCGATGCGGATGAGGTCGCGGGCGATCGCCGCGGTGGCCTCGAGCTCGGGCACGGACTGCGGCTCGGAGGGCTCCGGGTTCGTCATGGCTCCACGGTATCGGTCGGCACCGACCCCGTCGCCGGGACAGCGCGCGCAGGACTCGCCCGGGATGCGCGACCGTGTTCATCGCGCGTTCAGACCCGTGCTAGTGTCTTCTCTCGGCAGGAACGCCGGGTTCAACCCGGGAAACAGACACCAGACACCCTGTCCGGGTGGCGGAATTGGTAGACGCGCTAGCTTGAGGTGCTAGTGCCCGTATTAGGGCGTAGGGGTTCAAGTCCCCTCTCGGACACAGGAAATGCGTGCCCCCTGACCTTTCGGTCGGGGGGCATTTTCTGTTGCGTCTTCCCGGCGAGTGCCGCCATCGCTGCGCTCAGGGCGTCACCGCCTCTGGGGCGCCACCTCGCTGCGCTCAGGGCGACCACGTGCCACTTCGCTTCGCTCAGGACGTTCTCCGCGCAGCGTCGGTGCGCGCGGGTGGACGCGGGTGGACGCGGGACGTGCGGACTGGAGGCGCGGGGCGGGGCCGCTGCGCGCCTCCAGTCCAGGGTGTGCGCACGTCGCGGGCCGGTGCGACGTTGCGCACTCCGTGTGACGGAACAAGGTCGCACCGAGTGGGCAACGCCGCACGGGACGTCGCGCGCGGTCAGCGCGAGCGGCGCGCCCGCCGCACCACCAGCACGACGGCGCCGAGCGCCGCCAGCCAGCCCCAGTTCGCGACCACCGGGTCGAGCACCTGGTGCCGCCAGTCCGACCGACTCGACCCCAGGCGCGACGCAACGGGGTGGTTCCCCCGCTCCGCCGCGACACCGGTCTCGCTGATCACCCGGTCCGGCCGACCCCGGAGCGCATCGGTCACCCGGTGCGTCGCGACGTCCAGGCGGTCCCCGACGACGAGCAGCATCCAGTGCGCCAGGCGCCCCTCGCTGAACCGCCGGTAGGCGTACCGCCGGACGATTCCGGCGACACCGTGCAGCGGCTGCGCGGTCCCGAACACCGGCGTCACGTGGGCGTGCTCGATCGAGCGCTCCCGGCCGTGCGCACCGTCCTGCTGCGGCGGGCGGTCCCAGTGGGCTCCGGTGGCCGAACCGGCCTCACGCGAGAGCTTCGGCACGGACGGCCGGTCCGTCGGGTCGAGGTCGCTCCCCCACCCCGGGATGCGGGCACGGAGTTCCTCGGCCGACGGCACCCGACGGGGTGGATCGGCGATGTACGGGGTGTGGTCGGACATGTCGGGCCTCCTCACGGCACGACGACGGTCTTGATGCAACCGTCGAGCTTGGACGAGAACAGGTGGTACCCCTCGGCGATGTGCTCGAGGGGGATGCGGTGCGTGATGATGTCGCTCGGCTTGAAGTGCCCGGCCTGGATGTGCTCGAGCAACCGCGGCCACTGGCGCTTCACGTGCGCCTGGTTCGTGTGGATCGTGACGCCCTTGTTCATCGCGTCACCGAACTTGACCGCGCTCGGGATCGGCCCGTACGCGCCGACCGCCGAGACCGTGCCGCCCTTGCGGACACCGTCGATCGCCCAGTTGAGCGCCGTCGGGGACCCGCCCTGCAGCTTGAGCTTCGAAGCGGTGACCTGCTGAGTGAAGTTGCTGTCCGCCTCGGCTCCGACGGCGTCGATCACGCTGTCCGCACCCAGGAAGTCGGTCTGCTTCTTCATCTCGAGCACGACGTCGTCGACCTCGGCGAAGTTGATCGTCTCGGCGTGCGCGAAGCTCCGGGCCTTCTCGAGCCGGTACTCGAGCTGGTCGACGACGATCACCCGACCGGCTCCCATGAACCACGCCGACGCCGCGGAGAACAGTCCGACCGGCCCGGCACCGAGCACCACGACGGTGTCGCCCTCACGGATCGACGCGAGCTGCGCCCCGAAGTACCCGGTGCTCAGTGCGTCCGTCATGAGGAGGGCGTCGTCGTCGTCGAGCCAGTCCGGGATCACCTGCGGTCCGACGTCGGCGAACGGCACCCGCACGCGCTCCGCCTGCCCGCCGTCGTACCCGCCGGTGGTGTGCGAGTACCCGTAGATCCCGCCGACCGCGGTCGCGTTCGGGTTCACGTTGTGGCAGTTCGCGAAGAGTCCGCGGGCGCAGAACCAGCACGTGCCGCAGAAGATGTTGAACGGGACCATCACGCGGTCGCCGACCGACAGGGTCTCGACGGACGAGCCGATCTGCTCGACCACCCCGATGAACTCGTGGCCGAACGTGTGCCCGACCCGGGTGTCGGGCATCATGCCGTGGTACAGGTGCAGGTCCGACCCGCAGATCGCGGCCCGTTCCACCCGGACGATCGCGTCGTTCGGGTGCTCGATCCGGGGATCCGGTTTCTCCTCGACGCGGATCCGGTACGGGCCGCGGTACGTCATGGCGCGCATGGACGCTCCTCTCGTTCGTCGCGTCCACGCTGGCGCGCGCCACGTTGGAACGGACCCAGGACCGCAGATGGCGGACAAGCGGTGGGCGTCCGCACAGACGGACGGGAGGCGCGGTGCCAGCTGGCACCGCGCCTCCCGTCCGTCACCGGCGTGCGTCGACCGCTCGGCGCAGCCACGCGCGGGCTCCGGCGACGTCATCGAAGACGCCGTCGTCCTGCGCCGCCGCGGACGCCACGAGGAGTTCGCGGAACACCGGCCCCGGGGTGAGTCCCGCGTCGACGAGGTCGCGGCCGGACAGCAGCCGCACGGGCCGACGCGCGACCTGGTCCCGGAGCGCGACGTCGAACCACGACCACGCCGAGGACCGGCTCGCCCCCAGACCACGCCCCTGCGAGTCGGCTTCGCACACCCGGGCCCACGACTCCATCGCGGGCAGGGAGGATCCGAGCCGTCGGAACAGCCGCCGAGCAGCGGGAACGGACGGTGGCGCGCCGTTGGACGAGTGCGGGACCATGTGCTCGCGAACGAGCGGGACGACCCGCTCGACGATGTGGCGTGGCGCGCCGAGGCGACCGAGCAGCGCTGCTGCTGCCGCAGCGCCGGACACCTCGTGGCCCAGGCTGCGGATGCGGACCGCACCTGCGTCGTCGGCGAGGACCTGCGTGCCGGAGCCGGCCTTCCCCAGGTCGTGCAGCACGGCGGCGAGCGCGACGACGACCCGGTCGTCACCCCGGATCCCGTCCGCGGTGCAGGCGCGGGCGGCAGCGTCCCCCGCCGCTCCGAGGTGGACGTGCACGGGACCCTCCGGGTGCCACCGGGGGTCCTGCGGCACGTCTCGGACCGCGGCGAGCTCGGGCAGGTGTCGCTCCCAGCCGCTGTCGTGCAGCGTTCGGAGGGCAGCCGACACGTGGTCGCCGAGTGCCAGCTTGCGGATCTCGGGCCAGATCCGCCCGGTGGCGATCGACTCGAACCGCGCCGCGAGCGACCGCGCCAGACGCAGCGTCGCGGGGTGCACGGCGAAGTCGAACCGGGCGACGAGCTGTACGGCACGCAAGACCCGGAGCGGGTCCTCGCTGCAGCGTTCGGAAGCGTGCCGCAGCACGCCGATGACGGCATCGTCGATCCCACCGACCGCGTCGAGGAACACGTTCGTGCGGGGGTCCCAGGCGACGGCGTTCACCGTGAAGTCCCGACCGAGGGCGGACACCGTGACCGGATCGGGCGCACCGGACTCCGCGGTCACTGCGACGTCGACGCGGGATCCGTCGAGCACCACCTTGAGGACCGGAAACCCCGCACCGGCCTCGACGACGATCGCGCCGGCCGCACGCAACGCTCCGACGACCACATCGGTCCTGGTGCCGTGCACCTCGACGTCGACGTCACCGGTGGTGGTCGGTCCGCGCCCGGCTTCCCGGAGCAGCACGTCGCGGACTGCTCCGCCGACCAGGGAGGGCTGCCCGATCCCGCCCAGGACCTCGAGCACCGTTCGGGCTCCGGCGTCGAGGCCGAAGGCGCGGAGCGGGTCGGCCGGACCGGGGCACCGGTGGACGGTGCTGTCGTGACGCTCGGCGCCGCATCGCAGGCACGATCGGACGGAGGAGGAGGTGGTGGGGCGCACGTGTCGGTCGACTTCCGGGACCTCGTCGCCGTGGGCGCCGAGGGAGTCAGTATGCCGGAGAGCGGCAGGTGGGTGCGAATGCACGTGACGGACGGACGGGAGGCGCGGTGCCAGCTGGCACCGCGCCTCCCGTCCGATCTTTGGGGGCGTCTAGCTCTTCGACGCCTCGACGAAGTTGCGTCGCGGGTCAGTCTCCTTGATCAGGGAGGTCGCGTCGCGACCGGACACCGCGCCGGTGATCCAGCCGATGATGATGCGGGCCTTCCGGTTCAGGGTCGGCATCGCGTACACGTGGTACGCGCGGTGCGCGAGCCACGCGAGCAGGTTGGTCATCTTGATGCCCTTGATGTTCGCGGCACCCTTGCCGACACCGTACGACGCGACGGTGCCGATGGAGGGGTGGCGGTACTCCTCGAGCGGCTTGCCGGTGATGGTCGCGACGATGTTGTCGGCGGCGACCACGGCCTGGCGCACGGCGTTCTGCGCGTTCGGCGGGTAGAACGCCGGCTGCTTGTCGGCGGTCAGGTCGGGCACCTGCGCGACGTCACCCAGGCCCCAGACGCCCTCGACGACCTGGTGGGTGTCCTCGGCCTCGACCTGGAGCTTCGCGTTCGCGGCGAGGTGGCCCTTCGGCCCGCGCGGCAGGTCGGAGGCGTCGAGGAGCGGGTTCGGCTTGACGCCGGCGGTCCAGACGAGCAGGCCGGTGGCGAACTCGTCGCCGTCGGAGAACTTGACGACGCCGCCCTCGGCGCTCGGCATGGTGGTCTTCAGGCGGACGTCGATGCCACGGGCACGGAGCGACTCGAGCGTCCACTTGGACAGCTCGGGGCCGACCTCGGGCGCGACGCGGTCGAGGGCGTCGATGAGCACCCAGCGGGGCTGCTCACCGGCGAGCGACGGGTAGGTCTTGATGGCAGCCTGCGACACGTCGAAGAGCTCACCGATCGCCTCGACGCCGGTGTAGCCACCGCCGACGAAGACGCTGGTCAGCAGACGGCGACGCTCGTCCTCGTCGCGGGTGGCGGCGGCCTTCGCGATGTTGTCGAGGAGCTTGGCGCGCACGTAGGCGGCCTCTTCGACGCTCTTGAAGCCGACGCCGTACTCCTCGAGCCCGGGGGTCGGGAAGGTGCGGGTGACGGAACCGAGGGCGACGACCAGGTGGTCGTAGCCGAGGGTGCGGTCGTCGCCGCCGGCGGTCGCGATCGAGACGGTCTTGTCCGCCGAGGAGATCGCGGTGACCTTGCCCTGGATCACCCGGGTCTTGCGCAGTGCACGGCGCAGCTCGACGGTGACGTCCTTCGGCGCGATGTGGCCACCGGCGACCTCGGGCAGGAACGGCAGGTACGTGTAGTAGGTGTTCTGGTCCACGAGCGTGATGCGCATGGGCACCGTGGCCGCGTGCTTCTGGAGCTGCTTGACCGTGGTGTAGCCAGCGGAGCCGCCACCGAGGACGAGGACGTGAGGGATCGAGTCTGCCATTCCTCCGGTCTACCGGACTTTGGCTTGGCGCGTCATGAGTTCCGCGGCCTGTCGCGGAGCCGCCACCACGCGGTCTCGGCCAGTTCGGGTCCGGTGAACACCCCGTGCGGGGTGCGGCGGGACTCGGTGAGCGAGAAGCGGCGCAGTCGGTAGCCGCCGCCGAAGCGGTCGATGATCGCCTCGGGTGACGCCTCGGGGTCGCGCTTGACGTACCAGGTGCGGTCGTCGACCGGCTCGATCACGCTGCGGTCACCGTCGTCCGCCGATGCGGGAGCGCAGGATGTCGATGCGCTTCTGGATCTGTTCGATGCTCGCCTGCGCCACGGCCGGGCCACCGCTGATCCGTCGGAGTTCGGCGTGGATCAATCCGTGCGGTTCGTTCGAGTGGCGGGACCAGATCGACACGAGCCGGGCGAGCTCGGTGCGCTGCTCCTTGATCGTCATGTACATCGGGCGGTCGGGCTCGGGCGCTTTGGGCATGCCGTCCTTGGCCGTGCGGCCCTTGGAACGCTTGGCCTGGGTGGCCTGACGGGCACGCAGGAGGTCGCGCACCTGGTCGGGTTCGAGGAGCCCCGGGATGCCGATGAAGTCGAGCTCCTCGAGGGAACCGACCTCGCCGCCGGTGCCGAACTCACCGCCGTCGTAGAGGACGCGGTCGAAGGACGCCTGCGAGTCGAGTGCCTCGAACGGCTGGACCTCGAGCAGGCTCTCGGACGCGCGGTCTTCCTTGTTGGCCTCGGCGACCATCGCGTCTTCGGGGTTGTACATGCCGTCGTCGGCGTCCTTCGGGCGGTCGAGTGCGTGGTCGCGCTCGAGCTCGAGGGTGGCGGCGAGGGCCATCAGGCCGGGGACGCTCGGCAGGAAGACACTCGCGGTCTCACCGCGGCGACGGGCACGCACGAAGCGGCCGATCACCTGGGCGAAGAACAGTGGCGTACTCGCGCTCGTGGCGTAGACGCCGACGCAGAGCCGTGGGACGTCGACACCTTCGGAGACCATGCGGACGGCGACCATCCAGCGCGAGGTGTCCTCGGCGAACGCGCTGATGCGACTCGACCCGGCGGCTTCGTCGGACAGCACCACGGTGGGGCGCTCCCCCGTGATCTGCTGCAGGATCCGGGCGTAGGCGCGTGCCGTGGTGGTGTCGGTGGCGATGACCAGACCGCCGGCGTCGGGCACACCACGACGAACCTCGGTCAGGCGCTTGTCGGCCGCGGAGAGCACGGCCGGCATCCACTCGCCCTCGGGTGACAGCGCGGTGCGCCAGGCCTGGGCCGTGATGTCCTTCGTGACCTGCTCACCCAGGGACGCCGACATCTCGTCGCCCATCCGAGTCTTCCAGCGCATCTGGCCCGCGTAGGCCATGAACAGCACCGGGCGGACGACGCCGTCCTTCAGCGCTCGGCCGTAGCCGTAGTTGTAGTCGGAGATCGAGGTGCGGATGCCCTGCTCGTCGGGGGCGTACTGCACGAACGGGATCGGTGCGGTGTCGGACCGGAACGGGGTCCCCGACAGCGAGAGCCGGCGGGTGGCGCCGGAGAACGCCTCTCGGATGCCGTCGCCCCACGTCAGGGCGTCGCCACCGTGGTGGACCTCGTCGAGGACGACCAGGGTGCGGCCGCCCTCGGTGATGCGCTTGTGCACCTCGGGGTTCATGCCGACCTGGGCGTATGTGATCGCGACGCCCTGGTAGTGCCGGCCGAACATGCCGTCGCCGTTCTTGAACATCGGGTCGATCCGGATGCCCACACGGTCGGCGGAGTCGGCCCACTGGCGCTTCAGGTGCTCGGTCGGGGCCACGACGACGATGCGGTCGACGGTGCCGCGGGCGAGGAGCTCGGTCGCCAGACGCAGCGCGAAGGTGGTCTTGCCGGCGCCGGGGGTCGCGGCCGTGAGGAAGTCGCGGGGTTCCTTCTCGAAGTACTTCGTGAGCGCTTCGATCTGCCAGGCGCGGAGCTTCGATGCCGTGCCCCAGGCGGCCCGGTCCGGGAACGCCGGCGACAGGTGCTGGACGGCCGAGTTGCCGGCCGCTTCGGCCAGGGCCGCGGCGTCGGCTTCGTCACGGGCGGCGTCACCCTGCGCCTGCGCCGTCTGGTACGCCTGGGTTTGGTGCGCCTGGCTGCCGTCGTTCGTCGGCGACGATCCGCCTGCGCCGGACTGGTCGTCACCCGACTCCGCCCACAGCGTGGCGGGCTGCTGGTCTTCGTACTCCGCTGCGCTCACTGAACCCGATTCTACCGCCACCGTCAGTCCTGCCGAGCGTGCGGGACGCCGCCGTCAGGGGTCCGGCGGACCAGGGATGCCGGTCGGAGCACGCCGGCGCCGAAGCGCGCGGCGACCGCGTCGACCGTGGTCTCGGTGTCGCGCCACGGCGCGTCGTCGTCCCACAGGGCGTTGCTCGCGGCCGCGGGCACGAGGTTCTCGCCGCGCACCCCGATCAGCCGGATCTGGTTGCCCGGTCGGTGCAGCACGTCGTACAGCTCGACGGCTTCGCGGTGCAGGCGCTTCGCGACGTCGGTGGGCTCCGCCAGGGTGCGCGACCGGGTCAGGGTGGTGAAGTCGGTGTACCGGACCTTGAGCGCCACGGTCCGGGCCTGCACGTCGGCCTGGCGCAGGCGGACGGCGACCTTGTCGGCCAGGCGCAGGAGTTCACGGGCAACGTCGTCGCGCTCGGTCAGGTCGCGACCGAACGTGACCTCGTGCCCGATCGACTTCTCGCCGACGCCGGTGTCGACCACGCGTGGATCGCGACCCCACGACAGGTCGTGCAGCCGCTGCCCACCGGCCGGGCCGAGTGCCGACACCAGCGACCCGAGCGGGGTGTTCGCCAGGTCGCCGACCGTGCGGATGCCCCGGCGTTCGAGCGTCTCCTGCGTCTTGCCGCCGACGCCCCAGAGCGCGGACACCGGCTGCGGGTGCAGGAACGCCACGGTGTCGGCGGCGGGCACCACGAGCAGGCCGTCCGGCTTCGACCGGCTGGAGGCGAGCTTCGCGACGAACTTCGTCGATGCCGCACCGACGGAGCAGTGCAGACCGGTCTCGGCGAAGACCGTGCGGCGGATCGCCTGGCCGATCTGCCACGGGGTGCCGTACAGGCGGAGGGCGCCGGCGACGTCGAGGAACGCCTCGTCGATGCCGAGCCGCTCGACCCGCGGGGTGAACCGGTCGAAGATCGCCATCACCGCGGCGGACTTCGCCCGGTACTTCTCGAAGTGCGGCTCGACGATGACGGCGTTCGGGCAGCGGCGTTTGGCGATGGCCATCGGCATCGCGGAGTTGACCCCGTAGCGACGGGCTTCGTAGGTGGCGGCGGTGACGACGGAGCGGTCGGAGTCGTGTCCGACGATGACCGGCAGCCCCACCAGGTCGGGGCGGTCGAGCAGTTCGACGGAGGCGAAGAAGGCGTCCATGTCGACGTGCAGCACGGTCGCCGAGACGTCGTCCACCGGTGCGTCGGAGACGAGGCGGTTCCGTCCGTCCTGCTTGCTCACACCGAGATGATGCCAGGAGCCGCCGACATCGCCGCGCGGGGCCGGCTCACGGCCGCTCGGTGCGAGGTTCGTCCCGTCGTGCGCGGTTGCTCGCCCGCCGTCGCACCGTGCGCCCTTCGCGACTCGGTGCCGGGTTGGTTGTACCGTGCGGCGCCACAGGGCAGCACCGAGCGACCAAGCTCGCACCGGCCGACGGACCCGGCACCGTGCGCCGCCACGCCATCGCCGCCGTCGCGCCCACCGCACCGTGCGCCCTTCGCAACTCGGTGCCGAGATGGTTGCACCGTGCGGCCGCACAGGGCAGCACCGAGCGACCAAGCTCGCACCGGCCGACGGACCCAGCACCGTGCGCGGCCACGCCACGCCGCCGTCACGCCAACCTCGCACCGTGCGAGCGCAGCGCTCAGCCGAGCGGGCCGAGCACCGACGCGGCGATCGTCCGCGCCGCGGAGTCCCGCGACGACGGGTGGTACTGCCCCGCCCGGACGTCACGCGCCAGCCGCGCCAGCTCGCTCGACGACCGGAACGCCGAGCCGCCGACGACGCGCATGGCCTCGTCCACGACGTGCTGCGCGGTGTCCACGGCCCGGGCCTTGGTGCCGACGAGCAGCGGGAACCAGCGGGCTCCGAGGTCGTCGAGCTCGTCGACCGACCGGGCCAGCGAGTCGACCTGCAGCGTGATCGCGTCGACCGAACCGCGCAGGTCGGCGATCGCCCGGCGCACGTCGGGATCCTGCGACCGCGGGGTGCCGTCGGCCGCGGTCCGCCCCGCCACGGCGGTCGCCGCGAGCGTGATCGCGCGCTCCGCGATCCCGGCGTACACCGACGCGATGAGGACCTCGAACGACGCGAAGATCCCGAACACGAGCGGGTCCTGGTTCGGCCCGACCGGCAGCGACCGGACGATGCGGTCGGCGGGGACGTGCACGCCGAGCAGCTTCGTGGTGCGGCTCTGCGTCGCGCGCATCCCGAGCGTGTCCCAGTCGTCCAGGTGCTCGACGTCGCCGTCGGACCGCAGGACGAACCCGTGCACGAGCCGTGGCTCCGGCCCCGAGGTGTCCTTGCCGAAGACGCTCATGACGTCCCACGCCGGTGCGAGGGACGTGAAGACCTTCGTGCCGGTGAACCGGTAGCCGCCGTCGCCGTCCGGCTCCGCCGTCGTCGACGAGTCGAACAGCACGGCGTCGTTGCCGGGTTCGCTCACCCCGAAGGCGAGCAGGTGGTCGTCCGCAGCGTGGTCGGTGACGGCCTGGAGGAACGACTCGCCTCGCGTACGGACGGCGCGGGCCGCCTGCACCCACACCTGGTGCATGCCGAGGCCGAGTGCCGTCGCCGGTGCGGCCTGGGCGAGGGCGCGCTGCACCCGCGCGGTGGCGCGGAGGCCGAGGCCCGCCCCGCCCTGCTCGACGGGGACGCCGATCCGCAGGTAGCCGTCGGCGCGGAGCTCGTCGAGGTCCTCGGTGCAGAACGCGTTCGCGGCGTCGTAGCCGGGGGCGCGCTCGGCGATGCGGCTGAGCAGCTCGTCCGGCACCGACCAGCCGACGGCGTCCGTGTTGGCCTTCGTCATGCCACGAGACTAGGGTCCGGGACGTGTCAGATCGTCATCCTTGGACCAGGTACGTCGCGATCGGTGACTCGTTCACCGAGGGCATCGGGGACCCCGACCCCACCGTCCCGGGCGGCAACCGCGGCTGGGCGGACCGCGTCGCCGAGGTGCTCGCACACCAGACCGACGACTTCGCCTACGCGAACCTCGCGATCCGCGGGCGGTTGCTGCAGCAGATCATCGACGAGCAGGCCGAGGCCGCCGTCGCCCTGCACCCGGACCTCATCACGGTGTCCGCCGGCGGCAACGACATCATCCGCCCCGGCTCGGACCCGGACGAGCTCGCGGAGCGCGTGGACCGGCTCGTCGCCGACCTGCGCCGCGACGGAGCCACCGTCGTGCTCTTCACCGGCCCGGACGTCGGGATGACCCCGGTGCTCGGCATGGTCCGCGGCAAGACGGCGATCTACAACGAGAACCTGCACGCCATCGCCCTGAAGCACGGCGCCCTGGTGGCGAACATGTGGGCACTCCGGGTGCTCCGGGACCCGCGGATGTGGGCTCCGGACCGGCTGCACCACTCCCCGATGGGCCACTCGACGATCGCCGCGGCGGTGCTCGACACCCTCGGTGTCCCGCACGGGCTCGAACCGTTCAATCCGGACCCGCTCGAGGCGCGCCCGTGGCGTGAGGCTCGCGCCGAGGACCTCGGCTGGGCCCGGGAGTACCTGGTGCCGTGGGTGGTCCGGCGCATCAAGCACACCTCGTCCGGCGACGGGGTGTCGGCGAAGCGGCCCGAGCTGCAGATCGTCACCGAGCACCCCTCCGACACCCCGTAGACGCGGCGCGGGCCGCGGAGCCGCGGGCCCTCAGTCCGCGGGGCGCCGCAGCGTGAGCGGTCCGTCGTGCAGCGGCTCGGTCTCCCAGCTCGTCGTCGTCGATCCCGTGGCGGGGTCGATCCGGACGTGCGCCAGGTGCGGGGTCTCGACGAACCGCACGTCGACACGGACCGTCCCGTCGTCCGCGACGGCACCGCTCGCGGCGAGCGGGCCCTCCACGGCCCACTCGCCCTGCCCGACCGGCACGGACAGGGAGCCGCCGTCGACGTCGAGCGTGAGCCGCCACCCGTTGCCGTCGCGGGCCAGCGGACCGACGTCAGCGAGGCCCTGCAGCGGCCCACCGTCGACGGCGGGCAGTCCCAGGGAGGTGAGCCGGGCCTCCAGGGCGGATGCCGAGGACGCGTCGGACGCGCGGTCGACGGCAGGCAGCAGGTGCTCCCAGACCGCGTCGAGGACGGCCTGCATGTCGAGACTCTGACCGGTCATCGCGAGGACGACATCCTGCTCCGGCAGGACGACGCAGAACTGGCCGTAGGCACCGTCGCCGCGGAAGCCGTGGCGGGCCATCCAGAACTGGAAGCCGTAGCCCTGGGACCAGTCGGGGTTGGCCTCGTCCGGGTTGGCGACCTGCGTGCTGATCGCCTGCTCGACCCAGTCGGCGTCGAGGATCCGCTCGCCGTCCCAGACGCCGCCCTGCAGGTACAGCTGGCCGAGCTTGGCGACCGCGTCGGTCGGCGCGTAGCACCCGCTGTACCCGAGCTCCGCGCCGGTGTCGTCGCGGCGCCAGGCGAGGTCGTCGATGCCGAGCGGATCGAGCAGGTGCGGGCGGAGCCAGGCGACGAGGGACCCGCCGGTCACCCGCCGGACGATCGCGGCGAGGGTGTACGTGCACGGCTGGTTGTAGGCGAAGACCGTGCCGGGTTCCTCGTCCGGCGGGAGCAGCAGGAACCCGCGCACCGTGTTCGTCGGGTCGAGGGCCTTGGCGCGGTCGATCGTCTCCTCGCGGTGGCCGCTCGCCATCGCGAGCAGGTGCCGGACGCGGATGCGGCGGCTGCGTTCGTCGGTGACGTCGGCGTCGAGCTCCGGGAAGTACGACAGCACGGTCGCGTCGAGGTCGATCAGGCCCGCCCGGACGGCGATGCCGACCCCGGCGGCGGTGAAGCTCTTGCTCAGCGAGTAGAGCAGGTGCACGCGGTCCGCGGCGTAGGGCTGCCACCAGCCCTCGGCCGCGACCTGGCCGTGCCGCAGCAGCATGATGCTGTGCGGCTCCACGCCGGGCGTGGACTCGAGGGCGTCGAGCAGGGCGGTCACGCCGCCGGGATCGATGCCGAGGGCGGCAGGGGTGGTCCGGGGGAACGTCGTCATCGTCGTCACCCGACCGACTCTACGGTCGGCGGCCGACGGGCGTCACGCCCCCTGGAACGGGTTCGTCCAGCGCCACCAGACGCCGGGGTCGTCGATCGTGCGTTCGAGCACGAGCGGCACCGTGACCGGGTCGTGGTCGGAGATGCGGAACCGCACCTGCCCGACCCGCTCGCCCTTCGTGCCGAAGGTCACCTGCTCGAGCTTCGCCTTCGCGGTGACGGCGGTCTTGCCCCACACGAGCACCTCGGCGGCCTTCGTCGTGACCGCGTCGGCCTCGTCCTGCCACGGGGTCGAGAAGGTGCCGAAGGTCTGCCCCTGGTGCGTGAGCGTCACCACCTGGAAGTTGTCCGCCACGGACCGCAGCAACCGCTGCACGTCGACGTCGAGGGAGTCGTGGTCGACACCGCCGAGCATCACGCCGACGACGGTGACGTTCCTGCCGCCGCGCTCGTACGTCGCCGCGAACAGCAGACAGGCGCCGGCTTCGTCGAGGGTGCCGGTCTTGATCCCCTCGATGCCGTCGAGTCCGAGGAGCTTGTTCGAGTTCTCGATCTCGCCGACCGTCGGGATCGTGACGTCCTGGGTACCGACGATGTCCTTCACGACCGGGTTCGCCAGCGCGAGCTGCCCGAGCTCGACCAGGTCCGTGGCGGTCGAGGTGTTGTCCGGGTCGAGGCCGGTCGGCTCGTGGATCGTGGTGTCGTCCAGGCCGTGTTCGTCGAGCCAGTCGTTCGCCGCGTGCTCGTAGGCGGCGATCGACCCGAAGGCCCAGATGGCGAGTGCGCCGGCGTAGTTGTTCGCCGACTTCATGAGCATCACCTGGAACGTCTGGTGCTCGGTGAGCTTCAGGCCGGCGGGCATCGGGGCAACCTCGCCGTTCTGCGCGGCGTACTTGGCGTACAGGCCCTCCATCTGCGTCGTGAAGCGGATGGACGGACCGGACTCCCCCGCGGCCATCGGCTTCTCGTCGAGCACCACGAGCGCCGTGACGACCTTCGTGATGCTCGCGATCGACCGGGGCTTCGTGTCGCCGCTGGTGCGCAGGCTCTCCGGGAAGTCCGTCGCTTCGACCGCCGTCGCGCCGTACCCCGGGAAGCTCAGCGCCGGGACGGTCGTCTTCGGTGCCGAGTACGTGGTGGTGCTGGCGCTCGCCGGGCCGAACGGTACGACGGCCGCGGCGACGAGGTACCCGGCCACCAGGAGCAGGACGGCGACCACCGAGATCGTGACCGGCCTCCGGACGGCGGAGCGGGGGCGGCGGACGACTCGTGACACGGGACCCGAGCGTACCGGTCCGCTCCTAGGCCGAGGCTGCGACGGGCTGGTCGGGCTGGCGTTCCGGAGCAGGAGGCGGGGTCGCTGCGCCGCCGGCGTCGGTCGCGGCGACCGGGTCGGCCGTAGCGGCCGGGTCGGACGAGCCGACCGAACCGGCCGAGCCCGTCGTCTCGGCCCGGGCGAAGGTCAGGCGGCGGGACAGGTAGGCGAACACCGGCCCGAGCGAGTTCATCAGCACGACCGACACCCAGGCGGCCCAGGCGTTCCCCGGGTCGAACCCGAAGCCGCCGAAGCAGGTCGCGAAGAACGAGGCGAACCCGAGGAACATGCCGGGGACGAGCCCGAACAGCTTCGTGCGACCGGTGTACATCAGGGCGCAGTTCACGACGAGGATGAGCAGCGCCAGGACGGTGTTCTGCGCAGCCTGCCCCTCGCCGAACAGCGTGCCGAACCGCTGGTCGAGCAGGACGATGACCAGGCCGAACGCCGAGCCGATCGGCATCGCGGCCCACAGGCGCGTGGCGTTCCGCAGCGTCGGCTTGCTGCCGAGCAGGAACATCCCCGCCCAGCTGATGAAGATCGCCCAGGTCGGCAGGTGCAGGGCGTTGCCCCCGATGAACGCCGTGGCACCGGCCAGGACGGAGGCGACGATCTCGTGCGGGATCCGTTCACGCATGGCTGAGTTCCTTCGATCGGTTCGTGGTGCGGCTGGTGGTGAGACGGACGGTCCGGGTGGTCTCGGCGACGATCCGGCCGCGCTTGAGGACGAGGGCGCGGTCCGGCCGGTCGAGCAGGACGCCGTCCGGGTCGGTGGTGGAGAGCACCACGAGGTCGGCGGCGGCACCGGGCCGGATGCCGTGGGTGTCCGCGACGCCGACGACCTCGGCCGCCCCCGTGGTGGCCATGGCGAGCACCCGGCGCAGGTCGTCCGGGCCGGACAGGTGCCCGGTCTGCGCCAGGAGCAGCCCGACGTCGAGCAGGTCGGCGTTGCCGAACGGGGTGAAGGCGTTCCGGACGTTGTTCGACGCGTACGCGCTCGTGACCCCGGCGTCCCAGAGTTCGCGGACCGGCACGACCCCGCGCCGCACGTCGTGGTCGTCGGACCGTCCCCCCAGGTGCAGGTCGGTCGCGGGCAGCGGCACGACGGCGACCCCGGCAGCTGCGAGACAGTCGAACAACGCCCGGCGCTCGCCGCGGGGCAGGCTCGCGACCGAGGTCACGTGCCCGAGCGCCACCCGCCCCTGCAGCCCGCGGGCGGTCACGCGGTCGGCGATGTGCCCGGCGAGGGCGTACCGCGGGTCGGAGGTGTCGTCGGCGAAGTCGGCGTGCAGGTCGGCCGGTACCCCGAACTCCTCGGCGAGGTCGAGGACGGTCTCGACGTGCTCGTGGCACGCGGACAGGGTGTGCTCGTTGTGTGTGCAGCCACCGATGACGTCCGCCCCCGCGGCGAGCGCCTGACGGAGCAGCGCGAGGGTGCCCGGTGCCTTGGCGATGCCCTCCTGGGGGAACGCGACGATCTGCAGGTCGAGGGCGTCCCGGTACTCGTCGCGCAGGTCGAGCAGCACCTCGACCCCGGTGAGCCCGACGATCGGGTCGACGTCGGGGTGTGCGCGGACGAGCGTCGTGCCGTTCGTGATGGCCTGGTCGAGCAGAGTGCGGGCGCGGTCGCGGACGGTGGCGTGGGTGAAGCCGCGCTTGAGCTCCCCCGTGACGGCGATGGCGCCGGCGAGGGTGCCGTCGGGGTTCGGGCGTTCCCGGTCGAGCAGGGCCTTGTCGACGTGCAGGTGTGCCTCGATGAGCCCGGGGATGAGCACACGCCCGGCGCAGTCGACCACGCGGGCGGAACCAGCGGGAGCGGCGGCACCGGGCAGCGCGTCGGCCACGCTGACGATCACGCCGTCGGCGATGGTGACGTCGACGGATCGACCGTCGGTCAGCCGTGCGTTGGTGAGGACCAGGTCCATGTCGAACCCCTCTTCCGGTCGGTGCGGGTGGGACGTGGTCCACCATTCGCCCGCCGTGTTTCGGGTTCCGACGCCCCGTGTGACGGCCGTGTAAAAGATGGTCGTACCAATGAACCAAGCAGACCAACCGGCCCTACGGTCGAGGGCATGCACCGTGGACGGACCCTGAGCGCGGCGACCGCCGCCCACCTCGGCACGCTCGTGCTCGACGACCTGCAGCCCGGCGACAAGCTGCCGCCGGAACGCACCCTCGCCGAGGACCTCGCCGTGTCCCGCACGACCATCCGGGAGGCGCTGCAGGAGCTCGAGCGCCGTCGCCTGGTCTCCCGGACCCCCGGCCGTGGCACCGTCGTGCTGCCGCGGCCGGAGGAAGCGTCCGCCCTGCTCGACCACCACCGCGACGACCTGGACCACCGGGCCGAGCACGTCGCCGAGTTCCGGACCGTCGTGGAGCCGCAGGTCGCCGGACTCGCGGCGTCGCGGGCGGGCGAGGCCGACCTGCTCACCCTGGAACGCATCCTCGCCGCCACCCACGCGGGGCTCAGCCCGGAGGAGTCGCTCGCCCAGGACGTCGCCTTCCACGTGCAGGTCGCCCGCACCTCGGGGAACCCCCTGCTCGTGTCCCTGTGCGAGCTCAGCAGCGGCTGGGTGCAGGACGTCCGTGCCCGCTCGCACAGCACCAGCGAGGGGCGCCGGTCGTCGTTCGAGTGGCACGAGCGGATCCTCGAGCGGATCCGGGAGCACGACGTCGCGGGCGCGACGCGGGCGATGGCCGACCACCTGGCCGACGTGGCCCACCTGGTCGAACGGAGGACGGAACGATGACCACCACACACCGCACCACTGCACACCAGACCACCGCCCCCGCGGTGGCGACCCTGCAGCCCGGCACCGGACCCGTCCGCGGTGACCACTCCCTGCACGTCGACCCGGAGACCGTCCTCTGGGGCCGACTGCCGAGCGACGGCGACACCCCGGCCCTGACGATCGGCCCCGGGGAGTCGGTCACCATCGACACCGTGAGCCACGAGGGGATCCTCCCCGACCAGGGCAGCGACCCCGTCGGCTGGTTCGGCGACCACGGCGTCGCTCCGGAGCACGTCCTCGCCGACGCCGTCGCGATCGCCCGCTCCGGTCACCGCGACCCCGCGTCGGACGGACCGCACGTGGTGTCCGGGCCGATCGCGGTGCGCGGTGCCCGTCCTGGTGACGTGCTGACGATGACGGTCCTCGAGACCCTGCCCCGGGTGCACTACGGCGTCGTGTCGAACCGGCACGGCCGCGGCGCCCTGCACGGTGAGTTCCCGGTCGACGGCACGACGGTGAGCGTCTTCGCCGACGTCGTCGACACCGCCCAGGGCCGGCGGGGCCGTATCCCGCTCACCGCCGCCGGCGACCGCTTCGCGCACTTCCCCCTCGCCCCGTTCCTCGGGATCATGGGCGTCGCCACCCCCGGGGAGCGGCTGCACTCGGTCCCGCCCGGTCGCCACGGCGGCAACATCGACGTCAACCTGCTGCAGGCCGGGTCCCAGCTGCACCTGCCGGTGCTCGTCCCCGGCGCACTCGCCCACGTCGGTGACCCGCACTTCGCCCAGGGCGACGGCGAGGTGGCGCTCACCGCGATGGAGGCCTCGCTCCGCGCGACGATCCGCTTCGACCTGACCCCGGCAGCCGAGGCCGCCGCGCGCTTCGGTGACCTGGTCTGGCCCGTCGCCGAGACACAGGAGTTCCTCGTGCCCACGGGCATGGACCCCGACCTCGACGAAGCCGTCCGGCAGTGCGTCCGGCACGCCGTCGCGATCCTCGGCGCGCGCTGGGGCATGGAACGCCACCTGGCGTACGCGTACCTGTCGGCCGCGACCGACTTCAACATCTCGCAGGTGGTGGACCTGGTCACCGGTGTCCACGCCCGCATCCGCAAGGCCGACTTCGAGGAGCCCGTCCGATGACCACGCCCCCGGCGTCGCCCGCGCCCGACGCCGTGCCCGAAGGCCTGCTCGAGGCCCTCGGCGCCTACGAGACCGCCCTGCTGGCGAACGACCTCGACGCCCTCGACGCCGCGTTCGTCGACTCCCCCGGCACGATGCGCGGCGACGACCGTGGCCTGCTCGTCGGGCACGACGCGATCAGCGCGTTCCGCGGGGCACGGGGTGGGGTCGCGACCCGGTCGCTGACGCACGTCGAGGTCCGCCCCCTGACCGAGGACCGCGCCCTCGTCGTGTCGGTGTCCCGGTTCGCCGCGGGCGGGCAGGGCCTCCAGACCCAGCTCTGGCGCCGCGACGGCGACACCGGCGCCGGCCCCCGCTGGCGCATCGAAGCGGCCCACGTCACCGGCCGCCCCAAGGCCGTCGACACCACCGTCTGGCGGGCCGTCGGCGACCCACTCGTCGCCCCAACCGCCTCCGGACCGCTCGACGGCCTGACCGTCGCCGTCAAGGACCTCTACGCCGTCCCCGGCCAGCCCGTCGGCGCCGGCAACCCGACCCACCTGCGCGAGGCACCCGTCGAGACCGCGCCCGCCGCAGCGGTCGCCGCGCTCCTCGCCGCCGGCGCCTCGATCCGCGGGATCGCACGCACCGACGAGTTCGCCTACAACCTGACGGGCCGGAACGCGCACCACGGCACGCCGCCGAACAGCGCGGCTCCCACCCGACTGCCTGGAGGCTCGTCCAGCGGATCCGCATCGGCCGTCGGCCTCGGGACGGCCGAGATCGGGATCGGCACGGACACCGCGGGATCTGTGCGGGTCCCCGCCTCGTACCAGGGACTCTGGGGCCTCCGGACGACCCACGGCACGGTGTCCCGCGAGGGGCTGCTCCCGCTCGCGCCGTCGTTCGACACCGTCGGGTGGCTCACGCGGAGCCACGGTGTGCTGCTCGCCGCCCTCGACGCCACCGAGCCGCCGCCCGCGACGGCAGGGGCTTCCGATGTGACCGTGCTCGTCGTCCCCGAGGAACTCGTCGCACTCGTCGAACCGGCCGTCGCCCGGTCCTTCACCGCCTTCGTCGAGACACTCGAGGAGCCCGTCGCGACCGTCCGGCTGCGCGGCCTCGGCATCCCGGACCCCGCGGCACTGCAGGAGCAGATGCGGCTCGTCCAGGCCGCCGAGGCGCTCGCCGCCCACGGCCCCTGGATCGACGCGCACCCCGGCGCACTGAGCCCCGTCGTCGGTGACCGGTTCCGGGCGGCACGCGCGAACGACCCCGACGCGACCGCCGACGCCGTCGCACGCCTCGATGAGGTCCGTGCGACGATCCGCCGTGCCCTCGCCGGTCGGACGCTGCTGTTCCCGACCGTGCCCGGACCCGCACCGCTGCTCGACGCGGACACCGCTGCGCTCGAGCGCACCCGGACCGCCACCACGGCGATGACCGCGCTCGCGAGCGTCGGTGGGCTGCCCGCGGTGAGCGCACCAGCGCTGACCGTGGACGGCGCGCCCGTCGGCGTCTGCCTGGTCGGCGGACCGGCCACCGACCGTGCCCTGGTGATCCGTGCCGGGGGCATGCTGCCCGACCAGGCCGCCCCGGGCCTCCCGACCGTCTCGGTGGTGCGCTAGGAGGCGAGCCGCCGGGCGTGCGTGACCGCCCACAGACCGACGGCGCTCGCCGCGGCCACGTTGAGCGAGTCGACGCCATGTGCCATCGGGATCCGGACGGTCGTGTCGGCCGACGCGATCGCGGCCGGCGTCAGTCCCTGCCCCTCGGTGCCCATCACGAGCGCAACCTTGTCGGGCAGGTCCGCCACGAAGGCGTCGAGGTCGATCGACTCGTCGGTCAGCGCCATCGCGGCCAGGTGGAAGCCCTGCGCGCGGAGTTCCTCGCCTGCCGCGGGCCAGTCGCCGATGCGGGTCCACGGCACCTGCAGGACCGTGCCCATGCTCACCCGGACGCTCCGGCGGTACAGCGGATCGGCACACCGCGGGCTGACGAGCACCGCGTCGGCGCCGAGGCCGGCGACGCTCCGGAACACCGCGCCGACGTTCGTGTGGTCGACGATGTCCTCGAGCACGACGACGACCTTCGCGTCCTGCACCACGTCGGCGACGCTCGGCAGCTCGGGGCGCTGCATCGCGGCGATCGCACCGCGGTGCATCCGGAAGCCGGTGAGCTCCTCGAGCAGGGCGTCGGCGCCGACGAAGACCGGCCCGTCGTGCTCCGCGACCAGGGGCAGGACGCTGTCGAGCCACTTCTCCTGCACCAGGATGCTCCGCGGCACGTGCCCGGCGCGGACCGCACGCTCGATGACCGTGTTCGACTCGGCGATGTACAGGCCGCCCTCGGGCTCCGAGACCCGGCGGAGCGCCACGTCGGTCAGACGGGCGAAGTCGTCGAGGCGGGGATCGTCGAGGGAGTCGATGCGGACGGGGTGCACGGGGCTCGTTTCGGTGTGGCTGTCTCTTATACACATG